>QIJM01000558.1 GCA_003232445.1 Paraglaciecola arctica | reverse complement strand
TGATGTGTCAACACTTTTCCGGACACATTTTTAATTAATTTTTGTATTTCTCTCATATTCTGCCGGTGACAAATAATCATTGGCAGAATGCGATCGTTTACGATTATAAAATATTTCGATATATTCGAAAATAAAAATAGCTTGTTTGGCTTCCTCCCTAGTTTTAAATAAAACATGGTGAGTTAATTCCGTTTTTAATGTATGGAAAAAACTCTCGGCGACAGCATTATCCCAACAATTACCCTTGCGACTCATGCTTTGAATAACACCGTGTTCTTGCAATATCTTTCGATGACTATCAGACGCATATTGACCGCCGCGATCGGTATGCCACAACAATCCACGTTTGGGTTTGCGTTCCCACAACGCCATCAATAACGCATCGTTTACCAATGACGCTCTCATCCTCTTATTCATAGACCAGCCAACTACCCGCCTCGAAAATAAATCAATCACAGTAGCTAAATATAACCAACCTTCTTGCGTCCAGATATACGTAATATCACCCACATATTTTTGGTCAGGTCTCATCGCACTAAAGTCTCTCTGTAATAAATGTGGCGAAATTGCTAACAGATGTTTTGAATCTGTTGTAACTTTAAATTTACGCTTTGTCTTACACTTTAATCCATGTTGTTTCATCAGTTTTCCAACACGCCTTCTGCTGATTGAAATACCTCGCTTCATTAACGTTTTCCTGATGCGGCGAGTGCCATAACTGCAGCGGCTTTCCATAAAAATTTCCTTAATTTGTTCGGCTAGTTTTTGGTTTTCTAATGTGCGCAGTGACTGCTGGGGCTTCAACCACTCATAGTAACTACTGCGCCCAACGGCTAAAACATCACACATCAAACCAACAGGAAACTCCGCTTTATGTCGCTTGATCCAGGCGTACTTCACTGCGCTTCGCTGGCAAAGTGGCGAGTAGACCGGCGGAACTTCCCCGCCAGCCCCTCTCAAAACGGAGCGTGAACCTCTCGATTCACTCCGCTTCCACTAAGTAAACGCACCCAATCTTCCTCTGCTCCAATGTGCAAATAGCTTTGGCTCATCCTGTGCCAATCTGGTCAGAAACTTTATAGTTTCTGTTTTCCGACCTCTTAACTTCTTGTATTTTCTCATTGCCCATTTAACTAATGTTTGATTGAAGTGTCGAAATACAGCGTCCAGCTCTGAATAATGATATTGACCAAAATAATTTATCCAGCCTTGCAGCATTGGATTGCATATTTCAGCGATATCACCGATCTCCAGTTCTGTTCTTCTTCCTATTCTGCATCTCTTTATCTTCTCCCGCATTGCTTTCATCGACGTTTTACTAACCGCTGGAGTGAAGCTTACAAATCGTAGATGATCCTTACGATTCATTGCCTCTCTCGGTCTGAACGTGTAGCCCAGAAAATCAAACGATTGGTTCTGGTAGCTACCTCGTCGATTACTGTCTTTGCAGTATGCAACCTTGGTTTTGTCAGGGTGTAATTGTAGACCGCAGTCACTAAAACGTTTGCCTAGAACTTTTAACATCCATCGTGCCTGCCGT
This sequence comes from Paraglaciecola arctica, assembly GCA_003232445.1. Taxonomy (GTDB): domain Bacteria; phylum Pseudomonadota; class Gammaproteobacteria; order Enterobacterales; family Alteromonadaceae; genus Paraglaciecola; species Paraglaciecola arctica_A. The sequence continues at coordinate 1,601 of QIJM01000558.1, read as the reverse complement.
TCTGTATTGCAGTGTAACAATCCATCATCAGCATATCGGCACCACAGAATTGTAGGATGTTTTCTTTTCATCCAGGCATCAAACGCATAATGCATAAATAAATTACTCAGTACGGGACTAATGACACCGCCCTGCATTACTCCTTTGGTTTTCTCTTTCTGACTACCATCGGATAATTGCAGTGGTGTTTTAAGCCATCGCTCTATGTAAAGTATTATCCATTTATTGTCTGTATGCTTCCTTACGGCTTTCATTAAAAGTTCATGGTCTAAGTTATCGAACAAACCCTTAATGTCAAATTCCAAGACCCAACTGTATTGCCAACATCTCTGTCGAGTGACCCCAACAGCTTCTAGTGCAGACTTATTAGGTCGATACCCATAAGAATCTGTAAAGAAGTATGGTTCTACTTTTGGTTCAAACAGGAGCTTAACTACCATCTGGGCTATACGATCACTAACCGTAGGCACGCCTAGTATGCGTTCTCCTCCTGACTTCTTCGGAATCGATACTGCTCTAACAGGTGGCGGAAAATAGCTACCTGATGACATTCTATTCCAAAGTTTATAGAGGTTACTTTTTACATTCCTTGCAAAGTCCTCTAAAGATTGCTTATCAACACCAGCTGCACCAGCATTTGCTTTTACAAGTTTATAAGCCTGCACAAATAGATGTTTCGGAATGTTGAATGGTTTTGTCTCCTTCATATATTTCCTCCTGAGCAAGCTCAGTTGAATATTGTCGTTAACTACTTAGCTCAGCCCCTTTGCTCCATCACCATTACAGTGACTTCATAGCTACTACGAGCTGATCCGTCCCAGTGCCTTGCATTAGTACTCTCATCCTTATGGTTTTAACCACTTGGATTTCTCCTTTAACATCAAGACGACTGGTTCCCACAGTTCCATAAGAAAGCCTAAACTAGACTCACGCCATCTACACGCCGGACACCACTTACGCAACTTTCAGGTCTGTTCGTAAATTTATCCTAAGGCACAACGTAAGCCTTAGTTTTGATGCCAGTTTTAAATCTTACGACGCTTCACCGATGGTTCATGTGTATTCGTCTTTCTAGTTCGTACCTGCCAAGTTTTTTTTTCTTAGCTTTTCCTCAACGCTCACTACCGATGCTCTTAACAACAGCAGCTTGAGGTGGTTTGATGCCTGCTCCTGACAACCGACACCGGCGGGTCTACCGCCATCTTCCTCATAGCTTTTCAAATCAATATAAGTTCCCTCCCATATTGTTTTGTGCCTGTGGCACACACGCCGCCGCTTTTTTTAATATATCACGCTCCTGTTTTACTCGAGTTAATTCTTTTCTTAAACGCTTTAATTCTTCCTGTACCTCCGCTGTCGTAACAGCAGAATCGACTGCTTTCTTCTCGGGATAGTAACGCCTTACCCAACCGTGTAACGTCGCCTCATGCACACCCAGCTCACGTGCTGTTTTTGATATCGTTTGGACAGATTCTACCGCTAGTTTGGCGGATGATTGCTTAAATTCTAACGAATAGCTCTTAATTTTACGTTTACTCATTGGAAACACCTCCGGTTCAAATCAGTGTAATTTATTTGTCCGGTTTAGTGTAGCCAGATCA
>QIJM01000488.1 GCA_003232445.1 Paraglaciecola arctica | reverse complement strand
TTCAAGATGATAACACCCGTCAATTTTATGTTTTTTTGCAAAACCAGCGCCCCATAGGAGTGCTTAATTTTTCAGATATGAACACGCACAAACCAGAATGGGGTTGTTATTTGGGCGAGACTAACGTTTGGCCGGGTAGTGGCATTATATTGGAGTTGGCTGCCTTAGACTTTACCGCCAGTCACAGCCAATTTAGTCATTTGCTTGCACAAGTATTGTCGTTTAACAATGCCGCAAATAAAATGCATAAAGTGTTTGAATATGAACAGGTTAACCTTGAAAAAGGTGGCGAACGTAACGGCCTAAGTTTCGATATACACCATTACAGCTACGAACTTAAGCAGTGGGCTGAAAAGCGTGACAAAATACTCGCGAAGTTGCCAAAAAAAATTGCATTGGCGGCTGCTCATATTCAATTTTCAGAATAGGTTAGAATAGGAATAAAGGTGAACTTAGAACAACAAATTAGACAGGCCATGAGCCAGGTTGCAGAGTTGAGCGACTGCCAATTAGTCGAACCGATTGAGCCAAATACCTTGTTGCTTGAGTGTGGTTTGGACTCGCTCGGTTATGCCATGTTAGTGGCACAGCTAGAAGAGGATTTAGGATCCGACCCTTTTACAGAGTTAGAAATTGATATTTACCCAAGTACCTTTGCTGAGTTTTTAGCCATTTATCAACAATGTGCTAATAACCAATAAATCCATGATGCAAAGCCTGATCGATCAATTAGATAATCTGCCCACAACTGGAATGATCACCTATGCAGGTGAGCACAGTTCAGTGGCTGATCTGATGAATAAATCAGATAACATCAGGCAGCAGTATCCGCAACTTTGCCAACGTACAATAGCCGTACGTTATACAAACTTGGCCGAGTTTATCACTGCGCTGATTGCTTTTGATGGTTGGTGCTCAGCCATTTATTTATGCCCACCTAATGTGGCGATACCCCAGAAAGAGTTAATTAAGTGGCCGCTAGACAGTGGTGTAGCTATGACAGAATTAACTGTAAAGCAGCTGAATTCTACTTCTTCAGATGTTACCCAGACAACTTGGTATATGGCGACATCTGGCACCACAGGTGAGCCAAAATGGTTTTCACACTCTTTTTCATCTTTGACCGCTAATACTAAACACAGTCATAAATTGCAAGCTTTGTGCTGGGCATTGCTGTATCAACCGTTTAGATTTGCAGGATTGCAAGTGGTGTTACAAGCCCTGCTAAGTGGTGCTGATCTAGTTGATGTCGCAGATTACGAGCCTATAGCTCAGGTGGCATTATTGAAACAATATGATGTAACGGCGGTATCTGCCACTCCCAGTTTGTGGCGACAACTTCTAATGACAGGGCAATTGAGTGAATTAATTCTGAGCCATATTACTTTAGGCGGTGAAATTGCCGAGCAAAGTGTGTTAAATAAATTGAAAAAATTGTTCCCTAAGGCAATATTACGGCATATTTACGCATCGACAGAAGCAGGCGTCGGTTTTGTGGTCAGCGATGGGCACGCTGGTTTCCCAGCTAAATGGCTTGGAGACCAAGCACTATCGGTTGTTTTGAATGTGTCAGACAAGCAACATTTACTGATTAAACCGAGTCATCAAGTCTGCCAAACATTGGCGCAACAAATTGATGCACAAGGCTACGTGGATACCTTAGACATAGTCCAAATGATCGACGATAGAGTGTTCTTTTTGGGCAGAGCGACAGGTACGATCAACGTAGGTGGCAATAAGGTGCATCCAGAGAAAGTAGAGCAAGTATTATTGCAGTGTGCAGATATTAGCCAAGCGAAAGTGTACGCTAAAAAAAGTGCATTAATGGGGGAGTTAGTGGTGGCAGACGTGACGATTGTTGACACTGCCAATCAGCAAGTGGTCAAAAAACACGTTTTGAAAATGTGTAGAAATCAATTGCAACGCTTTGAGATACCTACCAAAATCAGCATAGTAAATAACATTGCTCACGATCCAAGCGGTAAGTTAAACAGGAAACAACAGCATGACTGATTACGTCATTGTAACAGGTGCCAGCAAAGGTTTAGGCTTAGCGATTTGCCAACAAGCAGCAGGGCAGGGGTATGGCGTTATTGCCATTGCACGGCAGCTCTCAGAGCCTTTTAAAACACTGCAGCAAACCTATCCAGACCTAGTCAATTTTCATGTTGCTGATTTAGCCGATTTAGATAAACTATCTGAGCTATGTAAATTACTCATCAAACAATATGGACGACCTTACGCCCTGATTAATAACGCTGCCGCTGGCCATGATGGTGTGCTTGCAACTATGCCCAATTCTGCGATTGAACATTTAATGCGCTTGAATATTCACGCGCCTATTTTACTGACTAAGTATTTGGTGCGTTCGATGTTGTTGAGTCGTAAAGGCCGGATCATCAATATTTCTTCTATTATTGCCAAAACAGGGTTTAACGGCCTAAGTGTTTATGCCGCCAGCAAGGCAGCATTGGAAGGGTTTAGCCATTCTTTAGCCCGTGAAGTGGGTAAAGCAGGTATAACCGTTAATTGTGTTGCCCCCGGCTATATGCAAACTGACATGACCAGTAGTTTGCAGGGAGAAAAGTTAGAAAGCGTCAAGCGGCGCAGCCCACTAGGTAAGTTAGCCACAGTGAACGATGCGGCGGCCATGGTGATGTATCTACTTAGCGAACAAGCCTCGACCATCACGGGTACTGTGATGACGGTGGATGCGGGCAGTACAGCATAACTAAACGTGATTTGTTAAAGCTTGCTAACCGTCCGTCGATAATAAGGATAGATAGAATAGTGCCTGCTGGTAGTGCGAGCAGATAAACTTTGGGTTTTTCAATCATCTGGGATGAGTACGCCCAGATTTCTAAGTCACTGATTTTAGATATTTAACGGTCATGTTGCCAAAGCAGCATGTTGTAATATTTTAATGGATAAGCAAAATATATGACCAAAACAGTATATGTGGGAATGAGCGCAGATTTAGTCCACCCAGGGCATCTAAATATTATTAAAAAAGCAGCCACCTTGGG
>QIJM01000346.1 GCA_003232445.1 Paraglaciecola arctica | reverse complement strand
AATGAGTTTAGAGGTTGCCTCATCTCTTTCTACACTAGGATAACAATTATTTTTACCATCTCTAAAAAAAAGCTCGTAGGCAAAAACGTCTCTGTCTCTATCTAATATTGGTTGGCGGGCTATAAAAGCAAACATATCCATCCTGTATAAGTGTTTTTATGGGCTACTCGCTAAGTCAATAATAGCAGACCATCTGTGTTGATTAACATGTTTTACACATTGTGTTTTGGTTATCATAGCACTAAAAAAAAGGTGATGAATACACTGCTCTTTATTAGGATAATGTTGACATTAACCACTCACAGACTGCTTCATCGCAATGCCCCACTTCAACGATTCGTTATAGAATGGCTAAGCGTGCGATGTATGCAAACATATAAGTATTTACCTTTCCAAAATTTCTATTTACTGGGGTTTTGATCCGTCAGATACCATAACACCGAAAGTTAGGTTAACGTAATTTTGCTACCAGCAACATGCTAATTTCCATTGAGCAGCTTGAAAAAAACATTTGAGCCACAATGTCTACTCGGGTGGAATTTTTTCAAAAGTTAGCGGTCTACTAATTAGAGATAACTAATCCCAAGTTTATGGGATAAATTAAGGTCGCAGAGCAGTTTTTTTTTTGCTAGAATCGCGAGCCGAAGTGTAATACGAGGTAACTATGAGTACAGATTTACGCGCATTAACATTAACCGTTCCGCAGACGGGGAGCATCGAAACTTACGTTCAAGCAGTAAGTGGCATTAATATGCTCACTGCTGAAGACGAGCGTGGCTTAGCTGAACGTTTACAAGAAGATGGTGATTTACAAGCTGCCAGAAAGCTTATTATGTCTCACCTGCGTTTTGTGGTGCATATTGCAAAATCGTATTCTGGTTATGGTTTACCCCAAGCTGATTTAATTCAAGAAGGCAACATTGGTTTGATGAAAGCAGTTAAACGTTTTGATCCAACAGTTGGTGTTCGCTTAGTGTCTTTTGCGGTGCACTGGATAAAAGCCGAGATACATGAATTTGTATTAAAGAACTGGCGTATCGTTAAAGTTGCCACCACCAAAGCTCAACGTAAGTTGTTCTTCAATCTACGTAAGAACAAGAAACGTCTGGGTTGGTTTACCCATGCAGAAGTACAAAAAGTAGCAGCAGATTTAGGTGTAAGTACTAAAGAAGTGTTGCAAATGGAAGCTCGTATGAGCAGCCATGATCAGGCTTTCGATTTGTCTGCTGATGATGACGAAAGTGGTAGTTTTGCACCCGTACAATTTCTTGAAGATAAAACTACAGATGTAGAGTCTGATGTTATCAACGCTGACTGGAATTCGAATGCATCTGGCAGATTGTACGCGGCGCTCAAAACACTTGACGACCGTAGCCAACATATCATCCAAACTCGCTGGTTGTCGGATGACAAAACGACCTTACAAGATTTAGCTGATAAGTACCAAGTGTCTGCAGAACGTGTTCGTCAAATCGAAAAGAACGCAATGAAAAAACTACAGAATGCGATGGCAGCTTAATTGCGTATTGCTAAGTCAACAGTGACAAAAAAAGCGCGATATTCGCGCTTTTTTATTGCCTAAAATTAACTCAATCTACATTTTCGCTATTGGGTAACACCCAAAATACGCCAGAAAATTCAGCTACAGCGTTATCACCATCTAAAATAGCCACATTCAGCTTAATGTGACATTTTTTGTTCTTATCCAGAGGCTCAAACTTGCCACTCAGTGACTCAATATTACATAACGCTCTAGGCTGCATGGTAATAGGTTTATGGTAATGTATATTGCCATCACCTAACACAATTTCCCCATCTAGCCCTTTTTCTTTGAGCTGCAAATATATCATCCCCCAACCAGTCAATGTCGCCAGAGAAAAAATGCTGCCAGCGAACATAGTGCCATGTAGATTAATGTTTTTATTCAACGATGCCCGAGTCTCAAGAGTACGTCCGGTATATTGATGCAGCTTGATGCCCATTTGTTCACTAATAGGAATGGTGTCGTGCCAAGTGCCTTGAAGTAACTTACACCATTTAGGATGTAGCATAATAATATTGGGATCAATCAGTCGTTTGATCATCTGTTGACGTTGCTGATCACCCAATTCATTAGGCGCTTCACTTTGAATCTCAAAGCCCATGCTCTGGAAAAAACCAATAGCCAATTGTGTGCTATTAGTAACAATCCGCTCTGCTCCCTCTGAACGAGTAACTGATTCCAATGACGACACTAACATCCGTGCCAGCCCTTTATTTTGAGACGTCTTATCAACTGCTACATAGCGCACTTGGGCTTCTTCTGCCGAATTCATATGTACTCGGCCAACGGCAATCACATCGCCATCGGGGTTACGGATCATTCTATGTTGACTGACTTGCTCGTATTCATCTTTTTCAGAACCTAAAGGATATTTCCAAGGTTCACGTAGCATTTTCCAACGAAACGTAAAATAATCGTCAAAATCTTGTTCACTAGTAGGTATATCAACTTTATACATCTTAACAAAGGGTTCCTATGTTGCTCAGCACATCGAAAGCTAAGAAATCTAAACGCAAAACCAAGCTAGCTATTAAAACGTATAATACAATCAGCAGCAAACTATACTTGAAGTTGAAAAGTTACAGGCCCGTCATTCAACAAAGAAACCTGCATATCAGCGCCAAATTCGCCACTCTTGCAAGATATACCATTTTGCTGGCAGCATTCAATGAAATAGCGGTAAAGCTCTTCGCCCAATCGTGGAGAGGCGCCAGATGAAAAGCTTGGACGGTTACCACTTTGTGTATCCGCCACTAAAGTAAATTGAGAAACGACTAACAACTCACCTTCTACTTGTTGAACATTCAGATTCATTTTGCCTTGTTGATCAGAGAATATTCGATAATTCATCACTTTCTGACTTAATTTCTTGGCCTTAGTTTCGTTATCGTTTTTCTCAACCCCCAGCAAAACCAAAATACCATGCTGAATTTCACCTACACTTTTGCCATCAATTTCTACTTTTGCATATTTTACTCTTTGGATTAA
>QIJM01000554.1 GCA_003232445.1 Paraglaciecola arctica | reverse complement strand
GCGTGGCAGTTAACGTTAGAATATCTACATCTGAGCGCAGAGCTTTAAATTTTTCTTTCTGGCGCACCCCAAATCGGTGTTCTTCGTCGATGATAACTAGACCTAAATCGTTAAACTTAAGGCGGTCTTGTAACAAAGTATGAGTGCCAACCACTATATCCACTTTACCTTCACCAATGGCTGCAACGGTTTGTTTTGCATCTTTGGTACTGACAAAACGAGACAATACTTCAATTCTGAAAGGGCAGTTGACAAAACGCTCTTTAAAATTTACAAAATGTTGACTGGCAAGTAAAGTCGTAGGTACCAATATGGCGACTTGTTTACCTTGATTAGCAGCGATAAAGGCCGCGCGCATCGCCACTTCGGTTTTACCAAAACCTACATCACCACAGACTAATCTGTCCATCGCATTACCTGAGCCCATGTCTTGGATCACGGCGTTGATGGCTTTTTGCTGATCTATGGTTTCTTCAAAGGGGAAACTATCACTAAAAGATTGGTATTCATCCCAAGCAATTTTAAACGCATAGCCGGGTTTGGCTGCACGTCTGGCGTACACATCTAATAACTGAGCTGCTACATCGTGCACTTTTTCAGCGGCTTTTTTCTTGGCTTTTGACCAAGTGTCTGTGCCTAGGTGATGCAGAGGTGCATGGTCAATATCACCGCCACTATAACGGCTAATTAAATGCAGAGACGCTACAGGCACGTACAACTTAGCTTGTTTGGCATATTCTATGGTGAGGTATTCGGTTGTAATGCCGCCAGCATCTAAGGTTTGTAAACCTAAGTAACGGCCTACACCATGTTCAAAATGCACCACAGGTTTACCAATAGCCAGTTCAGCTAAGTTTCGAATGATGGCGTTTTCGTCTGTGCCTTGGCGTTTATCACGCTTGCGCCTGTGGCTGATTTTATGCCCAAGTAATTCGGTTTCGGTAATAAAAGCAATGGCACTTTTGGGCTCATCAAGTAAAAAACTAAACTCAGCGGCACCTACTGTGATACCAATAGGCTCGGCACTTTGCATGAAGTCATTAAAGTGTTCAAAAACCTTGGGTTTAATCTCAGCTTTTGTGAGTATTTCTAAAAGACCTTCACGGCGACCAGCAGATTCGGCGCTAAACAGCACTTTAGTTTTTTGCTTTTGCCAGTCAGCTACTTGTTGTTTAAGTGATGTCCATGGCACTTTGTTTTGTGGTTTTAGGGCTACATCACCCATCGGCGCAGTGGCAAAGTTATAACAGCCACTTTTTTCATCCACTGCTTTGTTTTGTATCTGAACCCTTGGCCATTCTTTTAAGGCGCCAAACAATTCTTCATAACGCATAAAAATGTCAGCAGGATGTAACAAGGGTCTGGCAAGGTTATAGCGTAGTTGCTCGTACCTATGGTTGACATCTTTCCAATGGTTCTCATGAGCGGTTTGCAAATCGCCGTGCATTAATACGGTAGTGTCTTGGTTGAGGTAATCAAATAAGGTCGCTGTTTTTTCGAAAAACAAAGGTAAATAATATTCGATACCACCTGGCATCAGGCCTTTACCTACTTGGTAATAAATAGATTCTTTGCTGTTATTTGCAGCGAACTTGCTGAGATATTGCTGCCTAAACAACAAACTTGCATCTTTGTCTGTAGGGAATTCTCTGGCAGGTAACAGTTTAATTTCATCTACTTTGTCACCGGAGCGCTGGGTTTCGGGATCAAAGTGCCTAATGGTGTCCACTTCATCATCAAATAAATCTATACGATAAGGATGCTGACTGCCCATTGGGAATAAGTCGATGATACTGCCACGAATAGAAAACTCGCTATGTCCCATCACTTGGTTGACATGTAAATACCCTGCGCGCTCTAACCCTGAACGAAAACTGTCAATATCTAACTTTTGATTGATCTTCAATATCAGCAAATATTTACCAATATAATCCACTGGTGCCATACGCATCATTAGGGTGTTGATGGGTACAATAAACACTCTGCGTTCATTTTGGGTGAGTTGATAAAGGGTTTCTAGACGTTGGGAAACAATATCTTGATGAGGAGAAAAATTATCGTAGGGCAAGGTTTCCCAATCAGGGAATAGTTGCACATCAACAGATTGATCCTGTAAAAAATAGTCGAGCTCTTTTTCAAGTTTGATAGCACTGGGCGTATCTGCGGTCACTAACAATACCGGTCCAGTGGCCAGTTTCACTGCATTGGCTAAGATAAGAGCCGTGCTGCTGCCTTGGAGATTGCCCCAATGGCGAATATCATTTTTAGTTTTAAGTGTATTGTTTGGTAAAGGTGGTGAAAAAATACTGTGAGTCATTAATTTCTTTCGTTTTAGTTCTTTTTTAGGGTTTTTCTTGGTTTTTGCGTTTGCGTAAATTAGCCGCTTGCAAATGTAAACTGGCTTTGACTAATAAGTCTTGGTCTTCTTCACGAATACGGGTAAAAATCAAAGATACATGGTACGTATCATCAACAGGCTTACAAGCAATAACTTCCGCAAAACAAAAAATGGCTGAGGCTTCTTCTCTTAGGAATAGTTTGAGTTCGATTATGCCGCCTACTAATAATTCGATTTCACTGCCCAGTACTATGCCACCGCCACCAAATTTGAGCGAATGATAGGTTTGTTCATGGTTTGAGTGTTGTTGCAAAATCAAAGACATCATTAAATCAATTTTCCGAGATTGATGATTCAGAAACTCAGCTAATTCAATCGCGTGTTCACCTAAGCCGCGAAGTGGTCTTAAGGCCTTTGTATCAATGCTTGATAGCTCACTGGCTATTTGAAACTCGTAAGGCATGTGCTGATGTAAATCATCAATCTCGGGTAACACAAAATCATCTGCGACTAAACGCATGTTGACTGGAATATTATGCTTGATCATGAAAAATTCATCGAATTGTTGATGCTTTTGTTTAAGCGTTAGGTCTTGCATATTCTCTCCCAATTTTTGCTTTGCTTGTGAGATCTACCTCAAGCACGTATTATTCAACATCATTCATCACTATACCAACAGTTAAACCTTTATTTTTTTAACTGGTTTGTTG
>QIJM01000633.1 GCA_003232445.1 Paraglaciecola arctica | reverse complement strand
TGCGGTGCTCACCTTAAGCAATTGGATTACCCATGTATATGAAGGCTCTGGTACCTGCATTGAGTTATTGTTAGCCTTTAAAAACCGTCATGTTGCAGGCTATAAGAACCATTTTACTGGGCAATACCCTTTAGACAGAGGCATTGCAAACTATGTTAATGCCCTGCTTGATAGTTTTGAGCTAACCCAGCAAGAAGATTATCTAACACAGGTACAAAACATACTGACCAACACTACGCACCCAGATGAAGATCTTACAGATAGAGGTTTACCGAATGTAGAAAACACCTGGTTTTATACGGTCTTACTTCAGGCGCTGTGTCGTTATCTGCAAGTAAAAGAAAGCAGACAAGAATTTGATCCGCACTTTTATTATTGCCGTGACTGCCTGTTAAATTTTGCAGACTGGATGCTAATGCACGAGTACCCTTACCTAGAAAAACCGGATATTTTAGAATACCCGAATGATACCTGGACCGCACAGGATCTGCGTAAAGCCCATGTGCTGGCAGCTGCTTATTATTTTTCAACGGACAAAAAAAATGAATATATGGCCAAAGCACAGTTTTATCAGCAGTATGTTGCTGATAAACTTAATAGTGCAGATACCAAAACCTATACTCGGATTTTAGTGTTGGTGATGCAAAATCAGGGAGCGGTGGAGGTTTACCAAACACGGCAGTCCCCCATCACCTTTGCACCAAGAAGAAACTGGCCGGCAGCAAGCTATCAGCAAACGTCACTTTATGTTGGATTGCTTAAAGTATTGGCTAAACGGCTGATAAAACTGTCTCCCAGAGCCGAACTAGACTGGTTAAAAAAACGCTTAGCTTAAACCCAAGCATAAAAGGATAAACAATTACAGATGCAGGTATCTTTTATCATTCCCCACAAGGGAAGGTTCGAAATGTTGACTCAAACACTTCAATCTATTAGCCAACAAGCCTGCAATTTGCATGACATTGAAGTGATAGTGGTCAGTCAGACGCCTGAAATACAGCAGCAAACTCTGCTACACAGTCCATCCTTTAACCTTGCACTATGTATTCGCCCAGCAAGTGACACCATATCGGCGCTGCGGAATTATGGGGTGACACAGGCGAAAGGCCAGTATTTAGCTTTTCTTGATGCTGATGTATGGCTGTCAAATAACTGGACACAGCAAATGATTGCCGAGTTAGCAGCTGACCCAGATAGAATTATCAGTAGCGCCATGCAAATATGTAATGACAATGCGCCACCTCTTGAAAAAATTCGCACCAGCCTAAGTAATGTCGAAATCGATATCGATGTGGCTTTTTTGCCGGGACGAAATCTGTTTTTAGGTAAAACATCATTCGATAAAATTGGCGGGTTTCCCGAACACCTTATCACCTGTGAAGATTACTTTTTTACCGACCGGGCGGCCAAACTGGGTAAGCTATTTTACACTTCAGCCGCCACTTATATCCATTTAGGTGAAGACAAAGCCTATAGGGCTATGTTTGATAAAGAAATTTGGCGGGGTCAGTCAAATTTACAATCTATTTCGGGCCGAAGCATCCCTTTTAGAGAATGGCCCAGCTTTATTGCGCCACCCACTATTCTATTAATGTTTTTGTTATCATTGCTATTGCTGGTTTTTGGGCAGTCGTCTTTGGCATTAATGGCCTTTTTAGTAGCGGTATTACCGGTTTTTGTATACAGTTTGCGACTGTATGTTTTGGCACACAAAAAAATAAGTTTCATTCACATCGTTAAATTCTATGTTTGCTACTTTCCAGCACGAGCAATTGGTACGGTATTAGGTTTGTTTAAATCCATCGGCGTAAAGACACATTAAGGATACACACCTATGAATCAGACTATCAATGTGCTGCAGTTTATATGCCCCACCGGTTTTTATGGCGCAGAGCGCTGGGTGTTAGCCCTGGCTAAACATCTGGATCCCGCCTTAATACGCTGCGATTTAGCCGTGACTATGGAACCCGGGCAAACACCCTTAGAATTAGTCAATGAATACCAAAAATCAAACCTTCCCTGCCACGTTATTAATATGAAAAGTAAATTTGATTTGTCTGCGGTGACTAAGATGGCAGAGCTGATTAAAAAACAAAATATTCATATAGTGCATACCCACGGTTACAAATCTGACATTATTGGTGTCTTAGCCGCCAGAAAAGCAGGTATTCCTTGCGTAGTTACGCCCCATGGTTTTGAAAATGCCAAAGACTTTAAGCTACGTACCTTTATCTGGCTGGGTTGCCAGGCCATGAAATATGCCACTAAAGTCGTACCGCTATCGCAGCAACTTATGCGTGACTGTAAACGCATGGGCGTTAAAGACCAAAAAATCTTATACATCCAAAATGGTGTGGATCTGTCTGAAGTAGAGGCCACAGTTACGCCCGAAAGACACAATCCAGAAGAAAAACGTATTGGTTTTGTAGGCCAGATGATCAGTCGCAAGAATATATTTGATATTTTGGATATATTTGATCAATTACATGCCAAGCATCCCAACACTCGGCTAGTATTGCTGGGTGACGGCGATGCCCGAGACGCACTGGAAACACACAGTAAAACCCTTGCCAGTCATAGTCATATCGAGTTTTTGGGTTTTCGCGATGACAGATTATCCCTGTTAAAGTCCTTCGATCTATTTGTGATGACATCCACCCTCGAAGGTATTCCCCGCTGCTTGATGGAAGCCACCGCCGCCAGCATACCGGTGGCGGCCTATGATATTGCGGGTATTGATCAGCTAATTGAGCATCAAAAAACGGGGCTACTTGCACCGTTGGGCAAAAAATCTCAGTTACTGAGTTATTGGGAAAGCTTATTATTTACAGAGGGTTATGGCGCAGAATTAGCGGCCAATGCCAAAGAATTTGTGTATCAGCATTATTCGGCCAATCGTATGGCAACTGAATATACCGGGCTGTTCGAAAAATTGGTAACGGAGGTTCAATGAGTTCAAAGGGAAGCAAGGCACCAATTATTTTTGTATTAACCATAGACACCGAAGAGGAGTGGGATTGGTCAGGCCCGTTTCCCCAGCAAGTGGCC
>QIJM01000366.1 GCA_003232445.1 Paraglaciecola arctica | reverse complement strand
CATCTTCTAACACCTCAGCAGTCAACCATTGCCCAAACAGACAAAGTACCAATAACCAGTGAAACAATCTTACAGGGATATCCCAAACCAAAATTTTTTTCATATTAGAGCGTGTTTCAAATAGAGAGCCTTAACAAAAACTTGTTAAGGCATGTTTAGAAAAAAAGACTAATGTACCCAATGATGCTTTTGGGCTTTAGCGTCAATTGCTTGTTGCGTCGCTTTGGGCATAAACAATTGATTGTTTTGTTCGAAGAAAAAGGCTTTACGTTGTTTTTTGCTGCCCACTCATTCATGGTTGCCGTCTCATACACGCGGCCATTTAACACTGTGTATTCAACAAACTCACTACGGCGAATATCGCTCAGTACGTCGCCGTTTATAATCATCAAATCGGCTACCTTGCCCACTTCAATACTGCCTATTTGTTTGTCCATACCTAAGTGAGTCGCACCGTCAATTGTACCACCTCGAAGTGCTTCCCAAGGAGTAAATCCACCTTGATTCATTATCCATAGCTCCCAGTGAGACGCGAGTCCTTCTCGCTGACCATGAGCACCTATATGCACTCCCACACCATTGTCCCGTAATGTTTTGGCATATTCAGCGACTGCCACATGATTGTACTGATTGTCTGGTGCTGTTGGGCGTCTTATCGACCTTTTATCAACTAGGAAACTTGGTGTATAACGCATTAACCTTGGGTTTTTCCATACCTCCGTTCTATCGTAAAAATATTCTTCGCCCATCATGCCGCCGTACGAAACAACAAACGTTGGGGTATAGCCGAACTTTGTCGCTGACCAAAGTGCAGTTAAATCATCGTAACCTTTGGCAATTGGCAACGAATGCTCAAGTCCCGTATGGCCATCGACTAACATCGAAATATTTTGCTGAAACTTGCCACCGCCTTCTGGCACTACCATCATGCCTAGTTCTTTGGCTGCAGCTAAAACCTGTTGACGGGTGTCACGCCTTGGCTGGTTATAGCTTTTGACCGAAATCGCCCCAGTATCTTTTAACCTTTGCATATGGAATAGGGCATCGTCATAACTATTGATGATGGCTTTATAGCCCAGTGCTTCAGCCCCGTATAATATTGTTCCTGTTGAGTAAATTCTTGGCGCGACAATTTTGCCAGCCCGTTGTAATTCGGCAGCCGAAAATATCTCAGTGGTATCATTTGATGGGTCGTGAATAGTGGTCACGCCAAACGCTAGGTTAGAAAACATGCTCCAGTTTTGCTGCGGTATGATTTCATTACTGCCTTGTGAGCCGTGAGCATGAGTATCGATAAGCCCAGGTAATATGGTTTTGCCTTTGGTATCGATAAGTAACGCTTCATCAGGAATAGACACATCTTCAGATTTGCCTACTTCGACAATTTTATTGTCTTTGATCAATACCACGCCATTTTCAATCACTTCTCGTTGCCTATTGGCATCGCGCATGGTGACTACTGTGCCACCTACAAAAGCTTTGTAACCTGAAGGTTTGTCTGCTTTTTGTTGGAAAGATAAATCAATACCTTCACTTACTGGTTCTGGTAATTTTTTTGGTGCACCGGCAAAAAAAGCAAAAGCATCTTTTAATTTTCGTTCATAAAAAGTCGCACCGTGATACCAACTAACTGATTGGTTATCGGCGCTCCAAGTTAGGTATTCACCTGCGCGACTTGATATCTGTTTGACCGGCAATGAAGACATTTCAGGGCCAATATTGACGCGCTTACCGGTATCGACAAAAGGTGCAACATAGGCATTGTATTGATGTACAAATGCCACCCATTTTTTGTCATGAGATAAACGATACTCCGATACCTTATCGGCGCCGTATAAATGCTCTCGTTTATCTTCGCCATTTAAATCAACACTGATTAATTGAGTTTCAGGGTAACTGCTGTCTGCAACCGAAGTGGTCAGATAAATTCGAGTATTGTCACCAGCAAAGTGCCCAGCAGAGCCTGATTTAGCAATGCGTTTAGTTTTGCCACTTTTTACATTAGCAACATAAATACCGGGCTCAACCGAATACTCAGGGCTTAGCAGGTAGCCACCTGTGACTTTGTTGTAGACAACTAATTTTCCGTCAGTTGAGAAACTAGGTTCGATATAGTGGCCCGGCGCCTTTGTTAATTTTTTACCTTTGCCGCCTCGCGCTTTGATTATTCTGACTGATCCCAAGTCTTGATCATGCCATGTGGTGTAAACAATACTTTTGCTGTCATTTGAGTAACGTGGATAAAATTCATCGTGATCATTTTGTTTGGTAAGGCGTGAAATTTTTTCTGTCTTGATATTCTTTACATATAGCTTACCCAAAGCTTGAAACAACACCGATTTACCATCGGGAGACTTCTGTGCCCAGCGTGTCATTTTGATAGAGAAGTTGTCAGGGGCCACATCTACATCAAAACGCACAGCGTCAGCGTATTTAAGTTTTGCTTTGATATTCACAGGTATGGTGACGATAGACTGGTCTTTGACGGTTAACTTATGAAATTTTCCACCCGTCCAGAAAACGAGATGTTTGGAATCAGGTGTCCAATCAAAGTAGGCAAAATACCCCTCTGAGCCAAAGCCTTCTTGCATGTCTCGTTCAAGGTTTAGATATAAAGGTTTTTCCATACCTGTAGCCAGGTCTTTAACAAAGAGTGCGGTTTTTTCTTTAACGCGGCGGATAAAGGCTAGGTGTTTACCGTCTGGAGACGGAGTAGGGACGACCGCGCCGCCAGTGCCACTGACAAAACGTTCTTCTTCGCCATTGGCTAATTCGTATCGGGTAATGGCAAAAATGCCTTTTAAAGGATCTCGGTTATAGCTAAACGTGCTGCCAGCTGATACATCTTGAGTGAAGTACAGGTATTTACCATCTGGAGAGAATGCGGGATCGGCAATGTTTTTTTGGTCTTTTTTACCGCTTACACGCTCTTTAATAGCCAGTCCGTCACCGCCAGAATGGTGGTAAAGCCAAATTTCACCCGCTGGAATACTACGACTCGACATAATGCCTTTGTTCACCGCTATGTACTGTCCATCAGGACTCCACTTCGGCGAATGGATCATGTTACTTTTTTCTGTGCTGAGCTGTTTTAAATTGCTACCGTCTTTGTCCATCACCCAAAGGTTAGACAGGCCGCCTCTGTCAGAGATAAACGCTATTTTTTCTCCGTCAGGGCTAACAGCAGGGTGAATATTCCAGGCAAAATCTTGCGTCAGCGCCTTGGCTTGACCGCCCTTTATATCAATGGTGTATATATCCCCAAGCATATCAAACACCATACTTTTTCCATCGGGGGTTATATCTAGGCTAGACCAAGTGGTGTTGTCTGTATCGAT
>QIJM01000066.1 GCA_003232445.1 Paraglaciecola arctica | reverse complement strand
AAGCGTGAACGCATTAACACTTCGGCATTTTGCACATTCACTTTGCCACCAATAATGGGCTGGCAACATTGTTCAAATGAGAGCTTGTTACCACAAAAGCAGTTTTTAATCGTAGTTGTCAAAGTTTTAGAACCTAGGCAATAATACCAAGCCTAGGTGATCGCAATGCGTAGAGTCAATATTAATAGTGATCTAAAGCAGTTTGTTAAACTTAGTCGTCTACCAAGGGCCTTGTAATACATTGCCTTTTTGCTCGTTGTGGGGCATCAAGTTAACGAGCGCTACTTTGTAATCAATACATAGTTGTTTTAGGCGCTTAAAGCTTATTTCATCTAATGATAAATGTTCAACAAACAAGCTTGAACATTGATCGCCAGTGACAATTTTTTCAAGCCATAGCGATAAGCAGTCTTGTTTAGGTTTAGTCAGGCGTATGCAATTGGCTTGTTTTTCAGCAAAGCGAATATGATTGGCCACTAAGAAAGTCCACTTGTGCGCATGGTTAACATTTATATCGTTGTTATGCTTATTATCCGCAGGCACTTGCATGGTGGCTAGTGGAGTAGAGCTGTTGGTAAATGCATGTAAACTTGGCATAATGACTTTCCAGTAGTGATGTTATATACAGTGGTTTTATATACAGTAATGCTGTATGAAATATCATGCAAGCTTTTTTTTGGTTTGTTCTGTATTAGTTTGCTTATGTAAGCGTGATTTAAACGGTTTTAGAAATTTAGCCTTTCGTGTGATCAACAAAACTAACAATATTAGAGCGTATATAATCGGCTGGATCAGCTCCGACTTTACTGACCATATATAGTGTAAAGCTACCAGTAAACTTGCCACATATACCCAGTTGTGGGTTTTTTGCCATGCTCTTCCCATACGTTTTTGTATTGATTTGGTTGATGTGGTTGCCAACATGCTCAATATAAGTAGTGCGACAAAGCCAACACTAATATAAGGGCGTTTTAGTAGTTCAGAAAATAACAGTGACCATTCAAGCTGTAATTCGAAAAGCAAATAGCTAGTGAAATGACAAGCTGCGTATACAAAGGCGTAAAGACCAATTGGCCTTCTAAGCGTAACCAATTGGCCTTGGCGCAGGTATTTAGCTAATGGTGAAATAAGTAGTGAAATGAGCAATAAGTTAAATGCACCTATACCAGTGAAATGTAATATTGCTTTGACTGGATCTGCGCCTAATTGGTCGGTGAAAGCCTGATAATAAGTCATTAACAACAGAGATAGAGCTATTACGTGCAGCGCTAGCTTTATCCAAAAAGTATGTGCAGGTGTAATACGTGTAAATTTAATCAATACAAAACCCACTTAATAAAATTTTCTGAGATCCATATCAGCATACATTGAAGCCACTTCAGGATAACCGTTAAACATTTGGGTGGGAATACGATTACGAGTAAACAACCCGCCTGATGTTATGCGGCGCTCACTGGCTTGTGTCCAGCGTGGGTGGTCAACTTGAGGATTCACATTAGCGTAAAAACCGTATTCGCTAGCAGCGAGTTGTTGCCAAGTGGTTTTAGGTATTTTATCGGTTAAACGAATACGCACCACAGACTTAATACTCTTAAAACCGTATTTCCAAGGCACAACCAGTCTTATTGGTGCGCCATTTTGCGGCGGTAGTGTTTTGCCATATAAACCAACCGACATAAGGGATAAAGGATGCATGGCTTCGTCTAGCCTTAGTCCTTCAACATAAGGGTAATCAATGCCTCCACCAGAAAAACGATTGCGCTGCCCGGGCATTTGATCTGGATCGTACAGGGTTTCAAACACTGCATATTTTGCCGTGCTCAGCGGCATGGCTTTTTTAATCAGATCGGCTAAAGAAAAACCTATCCAAGGCACAACCATAGACCAAGCCTCAACACACCTTAGCCGGTAGATGCGCTCTTCCAAATCAAAACTTTTATACAAGTCGTCATAATTTAATGTAAGAGGCTTTTCTACCAATCCATCAATACTCAGTGACCATGGGTCAACTTTGAAAGACTGTGACTGTGTTACAGGATCAGATTTTCCCGTGCCAAATTCGTAAAAATTATTGTGGCTGATGACTTTTTGTTCTGGAGTCAGCGCTTCATCTGATTGATGAACTTTTGGTTGTGAAAATTCAAGTGGTGTGGTTTTAAAGGTTTTGTTTTCGTCATCACCGAACCAGCTTATAGCCCGAGCATGTGGGCTTACCATTAAGGCTGAAGCGCCTAAGAATCCCATGGACTTTAATATTTTCCGTCTGTTTTGGTAGATATGTTCGTCAGTTACTTGATTTTCTTTTATCTCACTGGGCTTAGGTGTGCGAATTAACATGTTGATCTCATTACTTTGATTCGGTTACTTATACGCATAGACAGCTAATTCAGTACAAAAATTCCTTCACGTTTCTATCACAAAAAATACGAGGGATTGTTTTGCACTGATTTTATTAACCGATTTTTTCTCCACCAACGGCAGAGGAGGGCATAAACAAGCTGGCGTATAATTTAGAAGCAAAACCATCTGTCATACCCGAGATATAATCGGCAATCACTCTGTGACCATTACCAGCTTCATGTGCCTCTAACCAGCGTTGGCGCGTGTTGTCAGGAAGCAACCTTTGAGGATCGGATGCAAACGCTTGAAATAACTCCATGACTATTTGTTGGCCTTTATACTCAAGCATTTGTATCTCGGGCTTTCTGATCACACGATTAAATACATAAGCCTTGAATATACTCAGAGCCTGATTAAAAGGATCGGGGAAAACGGCGTTGTATTTTAGTAAATCGTGCTCAAATTCTGGTGCAATCTCGGTTATCTCAATATTAGTAATAAAACAATTAACCAAGGCACCAATGGCGTCTTTACGTTGATGATGATGTCGACTAAACAATTTTTCGCTGAGCGCCACTATGTCTGCCACTTCTTGATTAAATTGTGACTGGTTGACTATGCCCATCACAATGGCATCTTCAAGATCATGGATAGCGTAAGCAATATCATCTGCTAGCTCCATAATTGAACAGTCAAAAGATTTATATAGGGTTTTGTGATGGCTGTTACCTGTGTCGCCTGTGCTATTAAATTGCATAAATCGTTGGGTGTCATGCTTAGAAAAGCCCTCAAGCAACCAGTCAAAAGAGGCTTGATCACACTCATATAAACCTTTGGGTGGATGCCAAAGGGATGCTTTAACTTCTCTATGGGACACCGACTCTTGCCCTTGCGGCTGCTGATTCAGTTGTGGCAGGTAGTTGGGGTATTTAATTAAGCCTAACAAGGTACGCCTGCTAAGGTTCATCCCATGTTCGGCAGTATAAGGTTCGAGTTTAGTGATAATTCTAAATGTTTGGCCATTTCCTTCGAATCATATAGTGCAGCGCCACCTCTCCCCCATGGCCGTATGGCGGATGGCCGATATCGTGAGCTAAACACAATGCCTCAATCAAGGTGTCATGCAAACCTAAGTGCTCGGTTAATTCCGTGTACTTACTTCTTAGTTGCGCAGCTATTCCTTGGCCAATTTGCGATGCCTCTAATGAATGAGTTAGCCGAGTGCGGTAAAAGTCACTCATGCCGACACCTAATACTTGAGTTTTGGCCTGTAATCGCCTGAATGCAGCTGAATGAAGAATTCTGGCTTTATCACGTTGATAAGGCGTACGATGATCACCTTGACGTTGAA
>QIJM01000268.1 GCA_003232445.1 Paraglaciecola arctica | reverse complement strand
ATGCTGATCAAGTATCAGCCTGTTGCTGAGAGTACAAAAGTAGAATAGCTATTATACCAATCCATCCTTTAAATCTCGCTGAGTGGCTAATTGTTAGGATGGATTGGCATTATATGATACTTAGGCGCTAACTCACTTTGTTAAAATGCCACCTATACCTTGTGTAGGTGGCATTTTTTTAGGCTTATTTTTTTGTTGCCAAGCAGGGAAGACTATAAGTAACTTAAAGCTGCAAGATCTGATTGACCCAATCACTCGCCATAAGGCGTTCAGGTCATTGCCAAATGTTGTGTGATTGCATCTCAAAAGATTACTTTACGAACCAACCTCCTAGCTGTTTCATTCTGTTAATTATAGCAATTACAACAATTACAACAGCTTAAGTGGAAATGTGTGTTGTTGTTATTATTATTAAAAATAATGGGAATAATTCTCCGAGTCTATCCGTTAACTCAGTGACAACAAATAAATATTAAACAAATCTTGGAGAAGTAAATGAAAAATTCAACTAATACATGTGTCGTTCCAAAGCAAGCCAAATGGGCTTTTACTACTCGTCGTGTGGATCATGCAGATGCACAAAGTATAACTGAGGATACTTCTGCGGCAAGAAGCGGTGATTTAGTGTTAGCTGAAATTACCGAATTGGGTAGCCACAAACGTATTCAACTTGCCAGTGGGCGCAATTCTGTCTCACATGAGGGTGACTTGGTTGTGCTTTGCTGCGGCGCTCGTTATGCACCAGATCAGTTTGAAGGTGTGGCGATTGTACCTAATGAACAAGCTGATTTATTAGCAGGTGGCGGTGTGATCGGTAGTATGCGTAAATCTCACGGACGGATGGCTAAACCCACACAGCTTAAACCTGTTGGGCTACTGACTGATGCTAAAGGACAAGTACTCAATATCAATAGTTATCGTGTTGCTGAACACACTATGAACCCTTCTATTCCGGTCATTGCTGTAACGGGAACCGCAATGAACTCAGGCAAAACCACCAGTGCTTTTAGTTTGGTCAATGGGCTGAGTAAAGCGGGCAAAAAAGTGGCGGCGATCAAGGTCACTGGTACAGGTGCATTTGGTGATTTTAATGCCTTTTTAGATGCCGGAGCAGACATAGTCATGGATTTCACTGACGCGGGCATGGTCACCACTTACCAACAATCCTTGGATAGGATCTTAACGGGTACCTTAGATTTACTGAATGCGGCTAAAGATGCAGGGGCGGATGTTGCAGTGGTGGAGCTTGGTGATGGTATTCTACAAGAGGAGTCTTGGAAACTACTTACATGCCAAGCGTTTAAGAAATTGGTTAACGGTATTATTTTTGCCGCTCCTGATGCCTTAAGTGCGATTGCTGGGGTGAAGTTTGTGCAAGATGCCGGTCTAAAATTGATGGCGGTGTCTGGCTTACTGACCCGTTCACCACTTTTATGCGAGGAATATGCGCGCTTCCAAGATGTGCCTGTGTGGAGTAAGCAGGATTTGTCCGACGCGCCTAAAGCGATGCAGTTGCTAAAACGCGCAACTAACATTTCGTTAGTCGCTTAGGAAACCAAGAAAATGTTACCTAAGTTTTTTGCTGGCAATCGTAAATTCGCGTTACTTGGATTGGTGATTTTTGCTATTATCCAAGCGAGTTTAACGATTGTTATCGCATTTAATATGCGCGAATTGTTTGCCAATTTAAGAGACGAAGTATCACTAATACCTTTTGAATTGATTGGCTTAATCTCTCTTAGTACCCTGGGTATTATCACATACCGTGTTTTGGAAAGAACTATTGCAGAACAAACAGGTCATGACTATACCCAAAATCATTGGAACTGCATGGCGGCGGCAAACGAATGAGACCCCATGAGCTTAGTCTGCTAAGTGATTGGGGCGAATGAGTGCAGCCAACAAACAGGCAGTTTCAAGGATGACGAGTATATAACTGAGATTTGCGAGATTGCTGTATAGGTGGTACAAACTCAAGACATTCGCGACAATGATTATACGCTGTGAAAAAACAATCTCTGACTACTGAACAAGCCATGCGTTATAACCGGCAAATTGTGTTGCCGGATTTTGACTTAGACAAACAGGAAATATTGCTTAACGCCAAAATACTGATAGTGGGGGTAGGTGGGTTAGGTTGCGCTGCTGCGCAATATTTGGTTGCCGCCGGTATTGGTGAAATGATCTTAATTGACGATGATAACGTTGAAAAAACTAATCTACAGCGTCAAGTGTTGCATGGCGAAGCAGATGTAGGCATCAACAAGTGTTTGTCTGCTAAGGCGTCACTAGAACAATTAAACAGTGATATCAAAATACATGTCATACAAAAACGTCTTGAGTTAAATGACTACCTTGAGCTAATTGAACCACTCGACATGGTGTTAGATTGCACCGATAACCTTGCTAGTAGAAACACCCTTAACCAAGCTTGTTATCAGTCAGGCACACCTTTGGTTTCAGGTGCGGCTATTCGTATGGAAGGGCAGTTGATGAGCATAGTGGCCCAAGAAAACTCTGCTTGTTATGCCTGTATTAGCACTTATTTTGGCGAGCAAAACTTGAGCTGCGTGGAATCCGGCGTAATGTCTCCAGTAGTAGGTATTATCGGTGCCATGCAAGCACTAGAGGCGATTAAAGTGTTATGTAACTACGGCCAGAGCAACGTCAATAAATTAATGATGTTTGATGGCATGACATCAAATTGGCAGTCATTCAAAGTGCCCAAGAAGGCAAACTGTACAGTTTGTAATTGATATTCTACTTCACTATTGGATTTCTAAAAGTTCCACTTCAAAAATAAGCAAAGAACCAGCCGTTATTTTTCCAGTAGCTCTATTGCCATAACCTAATTCAGATGGAATGAAAAATTTAAATTTATCACCAACAACCATCAATTGAACCCCTTCTGTCCAACCCTTTATCACCTGATTCAAAGGGAAACTGATGGGCTCACCACGTTCTACTGAGCTATCAAATACAGTGTCGTCTAATAACAGGCCATGGTAATGCACTTTTACAGTTGAGCTGGCACTTGGGTGATCATTTCCTTGGCCTTTTTGTAATATTTGATATTGCAAACCAGAAGCCGTTTCTACCACACCTTCGTTAGCTTTGTTTTTTACTAAAAAACCTTTTCCTATCGCAATATTTTCAACCGCTACCTTTTTATTATTTGAGTTTCTCATAAAGTAGAATATCACCAATGCAATGACTACGGCTAAAACAACATATTTCATAACTCGTCCTAATAATGTGTATCGTTTTGTATTCTAACACTCGATTCTTTTTGTGATAAAACTAATTTTTTGTACGACGATAATGG
>QIJM01000476.1 GCA_003232445.1 Paraglaciecola arctica | reverse complement strand
GCCATACCAAATTCGGTGGCCGCTTTAATATTTGAAGACACAGCAATAAAGTGTTTAGCGATATCTTGCTGCGAACCGCCTGCCGCCAAAAACCATGCTTTAGCAGTCAAAGTATTTTGTAAGGTTTCTTGGGTGGTGAAAGATTTAGACGACATCACCACTAAGGTTTCTTCGTGATCAACTGTGGCTAATACATCTTGGATATGGCAGCCATCAACGTTTGCCACATAATGTACTTTCACGCCTGCAAACCAATAAGGTTTAAGGGCTTCTGACATGATTTTAGGGCCAAGGAAAGAGCCGCCGATACCAATGGCGACAATTTGCTTCAACGACTTGCCAGTATAACCTTTACGCTCACCACTGTGCACGCTGGTGACAAAGTCTTGGATCTTTTGCTGACAGGCTAACACCTCTGGCATCACATCTTCACCGTCGACTAACACAGGTTTGTTTGAAAAGTTGCGTAGCGCAGTATGTAATACGGCGCGCTTTTCGGTATGGTTGATGATTTCACCGGCAAACATGGCCTGACTTTTTTCGCTTACCTGACATTCACGGGCAAGTGCTTGCAATGCTTGCATTACTTGGTCGGTAATGAGGTTTTTTGAAAAGTCTAATTCAATACCACAGGCGGCTTGAGTAAAGTTTTCAGCACGTTGTGGGTCTGCAGCAAACCAGTCACGCATATGCTGGGTTTTTATTTGAGTCGCTAAGTTTTCAAGGTTTTGCCACGCAGGGGATGCAGTTAGTGCTGTCATAATATGTTCTCAATGTAGGGTAAAGATTAGGTCTGGCCTTAAATATGACTAAAAAGTAAAAAGCGCCGAATTCGACGCTTGCATAACAATTAATTTAGCTTAAAGGTAGCTTCTTAACACGGCTTCCAATTTAACTTGGTCAGCGGCAAAGTTGCGAATACCTTCAGATAGCTTTTCAGTCGCCATGGCGTCTTGATTCATATTCCAGCGGAACTGAGCTTCTGTTAAAGGTGCTTCAGGTGTTTTGGTTGCGCCGTTATCTTTCAACTTAATTGGCAAGGGTGCATCAGTTTGTGATAACTCTTCTAATAAGCTAGGGCCAATGGTTAAACGATCACAACCGGCTAGTTCGGTAATTTCACCCGTGTTGCGGAAGCTAGCGCCCATAACAACTGTTTTATAACCATGATCTTTATAATAATTATAAATTTTAGTAACAGATACCACACCCGGATCATCAAAAGAGGCGTAATCTGTTTTACCAGTGCTTTTCTTAAACCAATCAAGAATACGTCCAACAAAAGGTGAGATTAAAAACGCACCGGCCTCGGCACAAGCTTGCGCCTGAGCAAAACCAAATAATAAGGTAAGGTTACAGTTAATGCCTTCTTTTTCTAATACTTCTGCTGCTCGAATGCCTTCCCAGGTAGAGGCTAATTTAATCAATATACGGCTTTTGTCGATCCCTGCTTCTTTATACAAGGCAATCAACTTGTGGGCTTTTTCGATACTAGCAGCGGTATCAAATGATAAACGAGCATCCACTTCTGTCGATATACGCCCCGGTACGATATTCACAATATCAGTACCAATAGTCACAGATAACTTGTCGCCCGCATCAATAATTTGTTGTTCAGCGTCAGAAGATTGTTCTTTCGCCCATGCCACTGCCGCTTCAAGATGAGACTTATACTGCGGCATTTCTGCTGCTTTAAGTAACAATGACGGATTAGTGGTGGCATCTACCGGTTGGTATTTTTTGATGGCTTCAATATCGCCTGTGTCAGCCACAACTGTGGTGATTTCTCGTAATGCTTGTAATTGGTTAGACATATTATCCTCTGTAAGTAGTGACGCTTAATTCGCTATCACATTGCAATGCGTATAGCTTGGCAAAATTGTTTAGGAATTCAAAGAAGTAAGCTGACTATCTTATAGTCTTAATGCTTACTCGTAAAATTGTAAAACCGTTGTCGAGAAGCTGATTATTCCGTCAGCAAGTAGTTAGAGAACTCATCTGTTCCTTGCTCGTAAGCTTGAAGTGAATATTCAAATTCCTGCTTTAATTCGGCTAAGGCACTATATAGGTCGTCTTGTTGATGCTGATGTTGTGCAATTTCATTTCTAATAACTATTCGCTGCTCTCGGTTAAGACCATCAGCAATCATGAGCTCACTTTTTTCAGCTATAGTGTGCTCAAGCCAATCGATATCCTTATAAGCGCCTTCTAGATCAGCAGCCCGTTGATTTAATACCTTTTTTAACCCGTACAGGGTTTGGCCATCGGTGAATCCAGTTAAAAATGCGCCTTCAAATTGTTCAGGACAATTACGGCTATAGTCTTTTCCTTGGCGTCCTCGATAGAAGCCGTTGTTTGTTGTGCAAAAATTCTTAGACCCATCAAAATGCCCTTTACGGTAAGCAGCCAAATCGGGTGTGACATCGTGTTCTGCACATTCTTCCCTATGTTGCGAAATATGTGATTCGTTCTTACCAAAACTGCCGTCTTCAAAACCTATTAATTGCCAATCTGCGTTTAAACAATCTGATTCATTCATATTGGCGCAATTTGATAATAATAGAATGATGGCGGTGATGCCTAAAAATCTTAGGTACATGTTTATCCTTAACCTTAACCGTACGTTGGTTTATGCAGGTATGTTGTAAGCCAACAGATTATACTGGCTGAAGCGCTGTTGAAATACAAAGAAAATTAAAATCCAACTTGTATTTGTCAACGTATCCCACATATTGTTTACAGCAGTTTTTTAAAACTAAGTTTTATTATTACAGGATCTCATTAAATGTTAGTTGTTATCTCGCCAGCCAAAAACCTCGATTATGACACCCCAGCAACAACAGATATATTCACTCAGCCAGAGATGTTGGATGATTCACAAACGCTGATCAACCACTGCCGTAAGTTAAGTCCAGCCAAAATTGGTTCGTTAATGAAAATCAGCGATAAGCTAGCAGGCTTGAATGCAGACCGTTACGCCAGTTGGCACACACCTTTTGACACCGACAATGCCAAACAAGCGCTGTTGGCATTTAACGGTGATGTATACACTGGGTTAGA
>QIJM01000162.1 GCA_003232445.1 Paraglaciecola arctica | reverse complement strand
TTATGGCAGTTACCCAACGATGCCTTTGTTCCGCACAATTTGACCGGAGAAGGTCCGGCGGGTGGCGCCCCAGTTGAAATATGCTGGCAAACACCCAGTCAATTTAATCGACCCATACTGATTAATCTGGCCGACAATATTCCCGATTTTCATCAACGATTTAGACAAGTCATTGATTTTGTGCCTGCAAAAGAGCCACTCAAACCTCAGGCCAGAGAACGATACAAACAATATAGCAGGGTGTCAACTCGATACCCTACCCGCTTCAAGCATGAACGAGACACAAAAATAATGGATAAGACATTTAATCCACAAAATATAGAACGTGAGATATACCAAAAATGGGAAGACAACGGACAATTTAAACCTTCTGGGGAAGGCGAACCTTACAGCATCATGATCCCGCCGCCAAACGTGACGGGTAGCCTACATATGGGGCATGCGTTTCAACAAACGATTATGGATGCCTTAACCCGATACAAACGTATGTCGGGCAATAATACCTTATGGCAAGTGGGCACTGACCACGCGGGCATCGCCACTCAAATGGTGGTGGAGCGTAAGTTAGCAGCAGAAGGTGGCCCAACTCGTAAGGAATTGGGTCGCGAAGCTTTTATAGACAAAATTTGGCAATGGAAAGCCGAGTCAGGCAATACAATTACTAACCAAATGCGTCGCTTGGGTGCCTCAGTCGATTGGGAGCGTGAGCGTTTCACCATGGATAAAGGGCTTTCAAACGCTGTGAATGAAGTGTTTGTTCGACTGCATTCCGAGGATTTAATCTATCGCGGTAAACGACTGGTTAACTGGGATCCTAAATTACATACCGCCATATCTGATCTAGAGGTCGAAAATAAAGACAAAAAAGGCCACATGTGGCACTTCCGTTATCCCTTGGCTGATGGGGCTAAAACCGCACAAGGTAAGGATTATCTTGTGGTAGCCACAACCAGACCTGAAACCATGTTAGGTGATACAGGCGTAGCCGTTAATCCAGAAGATCCTAGATATAAAGACTTGATTGGCAAGTTTATTGATTTGCCTTTAGTTAATCGTCGTATTCCTATTGTTGGCGACGAACATGCAGATATGGAAAAAGGCACCGGTTGCGTAAAAATAACCCCAGCCCATGATTTTAACGATTATGAAGTAGGTAAACGTCATCAAATGCCGATGATCAATATTTTGACTTTCTCTGGTGAAATTCGCCAGCAAGCTGAAATATTCGATACTAACGGTGAAGCAAGTGATGCCCTTAGTTCAGCACTACCTGAAGCGTTTCAAAATTTAGACCGTTTTGCCGCCCGTAAAGCCATAGTGACCAAATTGGATGAAATTGGCTTACTAGAAGAAGTAAAAGACCACGACCTGACTGTCCCTTATGGTGATAGAAGTGGAGTGGTAATTGAACCCATGTTGACTGACCAATGGTATGTGCGAGCAGCACCTTTAGCCAAAGTCGCAGCCGACGCTGTCACCAATGGCGAGATTGAATTTGTACCCAAACAATATGAGAACATGTACTTTTCTT
Organism: Paraglaciecola arctica; assembly: GCA_003232445.1. Classification (GTDB taxonomy): domain Bacteria; phylum Pseudomonadota; class Gammaproteobacteria; order Enterobacterales; family Alteromonadaceae; genus Paraglaciecola; species Paraglaciecola arctica_A. The sequence goes on along the minus strand of QIJM01000162.1, from coordinate 1,764 downwards.
GGATGAATGATATCCAAGATTGGTGTATTTCTCGTCAATTGTGGTGGGGGCATAGAATACCTGCTTGGTACGACGAACAAGGCAATGTGTATGTGGGTCGCGACGAAGCAGAAGTGCGGACAGAAAACGGCTTAGCTGCGGATATTACTCTCAGACAAGATGACGATGTATTGGATACTTGGTTCTCCTCTGCTTTGTGGACATTTTCTACTTTAGGTTGGCCTGAAAATACTGAAGACTTAAAAACCTTCCATCCTAGCGATGTGTTGGTCACAGGCTTCGACATCATTTTCTTTTGGGTGGCCAGAATGATTATGATGACGATGCATTTTGTCAAAGATGAAAATGGCAAACCACAAGTGCCTTTCAAAACAGTGTATGTGACTGGCCTTATTCGTGACGATGATGGGCATAAAATGTCGAAGTCTAAAGGCAATGTTATAGACCCTTTGGATATGATAGACGGCATTTCCCTCGAAGATTTACTCGAAAAACGCACCAGTAACATGATGAAGCCAAAAGATGCTGAAAAAATCAAGAAACAAACGGCAAAACAGTTCCCTGATGGCATAGAGTCGCATGGCACAGATGCATTACGTTTTACCCTTGCTGCTCTGGCCTCTACCGGGCGCGACATCAATTGGGATATGAAACGCTTAGAAGGCTACAGAAACTTCTGCAACAAATTATGGAATGCCAGTAACTATGTACTGATGAATACCCAAGAGCATGACTGCGGGTTTAACTCAGACTCAAGCATGACCTTTTCACTTGCAGACAAGTGGATCATGGGGCAATACCAAAACACCATACAGGCCTATCGCGGCGCTATGGATACCTATCGTTTTGATATTGCCGCACACACATTATACGAATTCACTTGGGATCAATTTTGTGGTTGGTATATTGAATTAACCAAGCCTGTTTTATTGCAAGGAAACGAAGAGCAACAGCGTGGTACTAGGCATACTCTAGTCACTGTCTTAGAGTCTTTGCTGCGATTGATGCATCCTATTATGCCGTTTATTACCGAGACTATTTGGCAAGATGTATCCCCTCTGGCTAACTGTCATTCTGTCACTATTATGGATCAGGCATACCCTGAATATGATGCTGCCAAGGTTGATGCCAATGCGATGCAAGATTTGGAATGGGTTAAAGGTTTTGTCTTAGCCATACGAACCATTCGCGGTGAGATGGACATCGCGCCAAGTAAACCTTTACCAGTATTGTTACGCAATGCCTCGCCTGAGGATATTAGACGGCTTGAAGAAAATGCATTGTTTTTACACTCAATTGCCAAACTGGAGACTGTGACAGCATTAAGTGAAGATGATAAAGCACCGGCTTGTGCTACATCTTTATTGGGCTCACTTGAAATTATGATCCCCATGGCTGGATTGATTGATAAAGATGCTGAATTAGCTAGGATTACCAAAGCATTGGATAAGTTGGAAAAGGACTTTGCTCGCACTCAAGGAAAACTAGCGAATGACAAGTTTGTGAGTAATGCACCTGATGCGGTGATTGATAAAGAAAAAGCTAAGCTAGCCGATTTTATTATGCAGATGGGCAAACTGCATGAACAACGAAGCAGCATTGAATCTGTATGATCCACTGATTAATTCGATCTTCTGCACCACTTTTAAGAATAAATCTGTTGGTATTCACTACCCAAACAATCAATGATGATTTGTTGTCGTTCTTTTAGGTTAGCTACCAGCTCTTCGCCTGCCATATACATGATGGTGACACCCTGAAAAC
>QIJM01000473.1 GCA_003232445.1 Paraglaciecola arctica | reverse complement strand
GATGATTTTGTAGAAGCAAGATGTGTTGCTGCATTGTTACTGGCTGAAAAATGGAAGAGGGCACGCTAATGCCAACAGAGAACGCACAACAGCTTTTAGATATAGCCAAAAAAACGGCGATCAAAGCAGGTAAAGTGGTACTAGAAATTTACGACAGCGGTGATTTTACCAGCTTTCAAAAAGAGGACATCTCCCCTGTCACTACTGCTGACTATAAAGCCAACGAAGTCATTATGGAGATGTTGAATAAGGCAACGCCAGACATTCCCATCATGTCTGAAGAGACGGAAATAGGCGCATTAGAACTACGTAAAACTTGGACACGATATTGGCTTATCGACCCTATTGATGGCACTCAAGAGTTTATCGCCCGCAGTGGTGATTTTGCCGTTAACATTGCGTTGATAGAAAACAATGTACCTATTCTGGGCGTAATTTACTGGCCCACAGGTGAGACTTTGTATTCTGCGTTAAAGGGCCATGGCGCGTTTAAAGAATGCCCAGTAGAGAACAAACAAATTTATGTACGTAGTTTAGAAGTGCCTAACGAAGATCCAATAATTATTGCCATTAGCCGCAGACAACCTCGCGAAAAAGTCATTTCCAGCCTAAGTAAAGACCGTGTTTATCAAACCTTACCTGCGGGCAGTTGTTCACTTAAAGCCTGTTTTATTGCTGAAGGCAAAGCGGATGTATTTTTACGTTTTGGCGTAACAGGAGAATGGGATACGGGTGCATCTCAGTGTATAGTGGTCGAAGCAGGAGGCAAAATATTGGCACATGATTTTGCCCCTTTAAGCTACAACTTACGTACAAGTGTCATCAATCCTGATTTTTTTATTATGGGTGATCAAAATGTCGATTGGCAGAGCATAGTGAAATGCGAATTTGGCAATAACAATCACCCCGTCTAACAGCAATATCTTTACCTAATTGAGTTAACTATGAAATTTTTATTACTGCGCACTATTTTTATCGGTTTTTGTTTAATATGTTATTCAGCTAACGCCCATTGGATATTAGTCGAGGGCGAATCGAGCCTGAGTTTTGTATCGACTAAAAATCAACAGATTAGTGAAATTAATCAATTTAAAACACTGAAAGGTGAATTTAGTTCTGAGGGAAAATTACAGGTTGAAATTGACTTAGCTAGTATTGATTCAGGCATCGAGATCCGCGATACACGTATGCGAGAAAAACTGTTTTTGGTGGATAAATTTCCTGCTGCTAATTTAACGGCTCAATTACCTGACAGTGTGTTAACCCTTGCAAAAGGCAGTTCGATATCGGTGACGCTTCCAGCAGAATTAAGTATTATGGGTATCAGCAAAACTATTAGCGTAACAGTGCAGGTCACGCGTAAAGCTGATAATGGCATTGTGGCCACCAGCACTCAGCCAATATTAATATCGGCCGCAGATTTTGGTTTAACCTCTGGGGTTGATATATTGCAAAAATTGGCAGGGTTAAGTGGAATTGGGTTAACCGTACCGGTCAACTTTAACTTAGTCTTTTTGGCTCACTAATACCAATCCATCCTAACAATTAGCCACTCAGAGTTGTTAGGATGGACTATTGCTGCTGAGCCTCTGACGATTCAAATTTCCCTAGTTGTTGCTTGGGGATGATATTCACCGTTTCATGCAATTCAGAATAGACTAAAAGCACATCACCTAACTTTAACTGCGCCAATACTTGCTGCACCTTCTCTTCCAGTGACACATCAGCTTCGCCATACTCGGTGCCTTCACGTAATACAAAGCCTTCAATAATATTCAGTAAAGTCTCTTCGGTTAAGTCTGTAATCGGGATGATCATAATGGGTTACAGGTAGGTAAATGTGTGGCCTTGTCAGCAATAAAAGGTTGAAAAAAGGTATTGGCTCTTTGCTGCATCCAAATTTTGGGTCGCCACGGTGTACCTTGCATAAAGCCTACGTGCCCTCCTTTTTCGCTCACTTCAAGGCACACAGTTGGCGATAAAACATCGGCATCAGGCACTATGCTCTCGTGCATAAAGGGATCATCTTTGGCATGTAACACTAAGGTAGGCGTGGTGATGCCTTTAAGAAAGTTGCGTGAACTGCACTTTTGGTAATAATCATCTGCATCCACAAAGCCGTGTAATGGCGCGGTAATATGTTCATCAAAATCTCGAAAACTTCTAAATTGCTTAATCTGCAATTCCGTCACTTTAAGTAACTTGCCGTAATCCATATTACGCATTTTAACCAACAGGTTGTTAACCATGCTTTTTAACAAATAAGCTTGGTAAACCCTTGAAAATCCTTGATTAATACTATTTGCACAGATTGCTAAATTGAACGGCGTAGAAACTGCCATCGCCGCTTTTATAATTCGTTGTTTGGGTTGTTCACTCAAGAGTTTAAGCAACATGTTAGCGCCAAGAGAAAAGCCCATTGCAACTTTGCGTGTTTCAGGAAATCTCTGTTCAAGCCGATTCAAAAAGTACCACGCATCCTCGGTTTCGCCTGAGTGATAGGCTCTAGGTATAGTATTCTGCTCACCGCCACAACCACGAAAATGCATTAATACCACCGCATAACCCTGTTTGACAAAGTTCGCCGCCATGTCGTTGGTATAATGAGAGCGAATAGACCCTTCTAAACCATGGAACATAGCAATTAAGCCCGATGATTTTTGTACATCTCCTGCCCAAATCAAATTAATGAAGTCACCATCAGGTAAAGTTAACCTTTCTTTACGATAATCAAGCTTGGCGCGCTTTTGTATAAAGCGCGGGAATATAGTTTGTACATGTCTATTTTTAGCCCACCACGACGGTCTAAAGTCACTTTCGACGATTTCACCATAACGGACATTTTGATTGGTTTGGAACTCAGAGAACATCAACAACAAAAGCGTGGATTATTATAAGGATAGGGTACATCAATTGATGGAAAACACAAAAGCTTTGAACCACAGGGGCTCCGAGGAAAAAGAGGAAAGAATGGGTCTAGCTCTAAAGCGGTCACTTGATATATTTCAACACAAACATTACATAATCACTTTCGTCTTAACCAAAAAATATAACGGTGAAGCC
>QIJM01000647.1 GCA_003232445.1 Paraglaciecola arctica | reverse complement strand
CGAGTTTACTTGTACATACTTGTATATACAAGTTTATTGCTATAGATTATGTATTAAATGAAAAGGAGTGTTGACATTGAATAATAAACCCCCAGTGCAAGCCAGATTTGTACAAATTAAGTCTGCGCTACTAGACCAAATAGAACGTGGCGAAATGCACCCAGGTGACAAAGTTCTGTCTGAAAACCAGTTGGCAGTTAGCTTCAGTGTGAGTCGCATGACTGCTCGCCGCGCTTTGACCGAATTGGTAACGGAGGGCATTTTGGCTCGATCTCAGGGCGTAGGTACCTTTGTTTCTGACAGCAGGCCCATGAGTTCGATCCTTGAAATACGGAGTATAGACGATGAGATCATTCAGCGTGGACATCGTTATTCAAACAAAGTGTTAGGTGTGGATACAATACATGCATCTGAACGACAACGTGTTTGGTTGGGGATCGCGGCTCATAGTTTGGTTTTTCGCACTAAGGTTGTGCATATGGAAAATGGGCTCGCTATTCAGTTAGAAGACCGATTAGTCAATCCCGCTTTAGCTCCGCAATATATTGAGCAAGACTTCACTCACACTACTGCCAATCATTATTTGAGCAAAGTTGCCCCTCTAACTCAGGCAGACCATTCTGTTGAAGCCATATTACCCAACAAAGCGTTGGCTCAAATATTGGATCCCAGCCCTGTTTAAAGATAAGCCGTCGAACTTCTTCAAGCAAAGGCATTGTGAGTTATGCCCGTTTATATCATCCAGGCAACCGATATCGAATAGGCGGACACCTTGATTTTCACCCCGCAAATTAGGAAATTTTTATGAATCGTCATGATCCCAATCGCACTATCCGCGCACCTAGAGGCAATCAACTCAACGCTAAGAGCTGGCAGACAGAAGCACCTCTTAGGATGTTAATGAATAACCTTGACGTGGAAGTTGCCGAGCATCCACAGAGTTTAGTGGTTTATGGTGGCATTGGTCGTGCTGCTAGAGACTGGCAAAGTTACGACAAAATTGTTGAAGTACTAAAACGGCTCAATACCGATGAAACATTGTTAATACAAAGTGGTAAACCTGTAGGCGTGTTTCCTACACACGAAAATGCACCGCGCGTTATTATTGCTAACTCAAACCTAGTACCACACTGGGCAACGTGGGAGCATTTTAACGAATTAGATAAACAAGGGCTGATGATGTACGGGCAGATGACTGCAGGCTCTTGGATATATATTGGTTCACAGGGCATAGTGCAGGGCACTTATGAAACCTTTGTTAGTGTGGCAAAACAACACTTTAATGGTGAAGCCAAAGGCCGCTGGATATTAACCGGTGGTTTGGGTGGCATGGGTGGCGCGCAACCTCTCGCGGCAACGATGGCTGGTTTTTCAATGTTGGCTATTGAGGTGGATGAAAGTCGCATCGATTTTCGAATAAAAACAGGCTACTTAGATAAAAAAGCCCAAGATCTCGACCATGCTATTGATTTATTAACCGCAGCCAATTTGGCGGGAGAGGCTATCTCTATTGGTTTGTTAGCTAATGCTGCAGACGTTTTCCCCGAATTGGTAATGCGTAATATAACGCCAGATGTAGTGACTGACCAAACCAGCGCTCACGATCCATTGAACGGGTACTTACCTAAAGGGTGGAGTTTAGAGCAGGCCGAAAACATGCGTTTATCTGATGAGCCTGCGGTGGTAAAAGCGGCCAAACAATCAATGGCTGTGCAGGTTAAAGCAATGTTAGATCTTCAAAGCAAAGGTGCGGTCACTCTGGATTACGGTAACAACATCCGCCAAATGGCCTTAGAAGAAGGCGTGAAAAACGCCTTTGATTTCCCAGGGTTTGTACCTGCCTACATCAGACCATTGTTCTGCCAAGGCATCGGTCCATTTCGTTGGGTGGCGTTATCTGGCGACCCTGAAGATATCTATAAAACCGATGCAAAAGTAAAAGAATTGATCCCCGATAATTCACACTTACATCAATGGTTAGATATGGCTAGAAAGCGTATTCAATTTCAGGGATTACCCGCACGTATTTGTTGGGTTGGCTTAGGCGAAAGGCAAAAACTGGGTTTGGCCTTTAACGAAATGGTCAGAACAGGTGAACTATCCGCGCCAATTGTCATTGGCCGAGACCACCTAGACTCAGGCTCAGTTGCCTCACCAAACCGTGAAACTGAAAACATGTTAGATGGTTCGGATGCGGTATCAGATTGGCCAATACTCAATGCGCTGCTTAACACCGCTGGTGGAGCAACTTGGGTGAGCCTGCACCACGGAGGTGGCGTAGGTATGGGCTTCAGTCAGCATTCCGGTGTGGTTATTTTGTGTGATGGCACTGAAGATGCGGACAAACGCATCGCCAGAGTCTTACATAACGATCCCGCCACAGGCGTAATGCGCCATGCTGACGCAGGTTATGAAGTAGCGAAAAAATGCGCCAGAAAAAACGGTTTAGACCTGCCCATGTTAGATATAGATGAAAATATAGATAAAGAGAGATAAGTAATGAAAAAACTTGTTATTCAACCGGGCCAACTCACCCTATCGCAATTAAGAGACGTTCATCGTCAACACATACCTATTTCTTTGTCACCTGATGCGCATGATGCTATTCACAAAGCAGAAAAGGTGGTGTTGGATGTGATTGCACAAGATAGGACTGTGTATGGGATCAACACCGGTTTTGGCCTATTAGCAAATACCAAAATTGATGTGTCAGAGCTAGAGCTTTTGCAACGCAGCATAGTCTTGTCTCATGCTGCGGGTATTGGCAATTTTATGTCTGAAGATGTGGTGCGTTTATTGTTATTGCTAAAAATAAACTCCCTATCCCGTGGTTATTCAGGTATCCGTCTGCAAGTCATCGAAGCCCTGATCACTTTGTACAACAAAGAAGTCTACCCGGCTATACCTGAAAAAGGTTCGGTCGGTGCTTCGGGTGATTTGGCACCGCTGGCACATATGAGTGCAGTGTTGTTGGGAGAAGGCGAAGTTATCTATCAAGGCACGCGAATTTCAGCAGAGCACGCTTTAAAAATAGCGGGCTTAGAGAAAATTTCGCTAGCACCTAAAGAAGGGTTGGCCCTACTCAATGGTACTCAAGCCTCTACGGCTTTTGCATTAAAAGGTCTATTTTGTGCCGAAAACGCGCTAAATTGCAGTGTCGCCATAGGTGCATTAAGTGTGGAGGCAGCACTTGGTTCACGGGTGCCCTTTGATAAACGTATACATGAGGTGCGCGGACACCAGGCACAAACTGATGTGGCGGCGGCTTATCGAGATCTATTAAAAGAATCAGCTATTGGGCACTCTCACGATGACTGTGAAAAAGTCCAAGATCCCTACTCATTACGTTGCCAGCCGCAAGTCATGGGTGCATGTTTGCAACAATTGCGTTTTGCCGCACAGACCCTGATTGTGGAAGCCAATGGGGTATCAGATAATCCATTAGTGTTTGCCGATAGTGGCGATATTCTTTCAGGTGGTAATTTTCACGCTGAAATCGTCGCTATGACAGCAGACATGTTAGCCATTGCGTTATCAGAAATTGGTGCCTTGTCTGAAAGACGTATGGCGTTATTGATTGACTCTCACTTGAGTGGTTTGCCGCCATTTTTAGTTGATTGCTCAGGTTACCAGCGCAGCCCTTGCCAGCGAAAATAAAACCCTAGCACACCCTGCATCAATAGATTCATTACCGACTTCGGCCAATCAAGAAGACCATGTCTCAATGGCAACGTTTGCGGGTAGGCGACTATGGGATATTTTCGACAATGTAGCGGGTATATTAGCCATCGAATGGCTGGCAGCTAGCCAAGGATTAGACTTTAGAGCGCCACTTGAAACCAGTGATAAACTCAAATCAGTTAAAGCATTGCTACGTACAAAGGTGTCTTTTTACGACAAAGACAGATATTTTTCACCGGATATTGAGAATGCCAAAAAATTGATAGTGAATCGCAGTTTGTTGGATATTGTTTATATTGAACTACTCTAATGTTGTCAAGTTTTTGTCTGAGGATGCCAAAGATTTGGGTATTTACATAAATAAGCGTTCACTATTGCCAATTATGGCATTATTATATTTTAGCGATGCTTTTTTTCATCATAAAAATAAGGAGTATAGATACATGGGTTCGTTTGACAAATATTTTTTAGATGTTCTAAAAAACCACTATGTGGACTTTAGTGGGCGAGTACGACGTGAGACATATTGGATGTTTATGTTATTTAGTTTTGCAATCTCGATTGTGTTGGCGATCATCGATGCAGTGATTGGCCTCGGTTTTTTTGGCTTTCTATATAGCTTGGGAGTTTTATTGCCATCTTTGGGCTTGGCAGTTCGACGGCTTCATGGGTAAAACCGGGTGGTGGTTATTGATTTCTTTGGTTCCTTTTATCGGTATTATTGTGTTGATCGTATTTTGGGCTTCTGATAGTCATGCTGAGAACTCATACGGACCTAGCACAAAAGCAAGCGGAGCATAAGCACTGCACTTTGAAATTTCACCTCTAAAGTGACGGATCGTTGCCGTCGTTTTAGAGGCAAAGTCTAGATACAAAAGATCTTTTAAATAAAGTGGCGTATGACGACTTCTGGCACCTACTTGTCAGTCAATAGGATCAAGCTTAGGATGGATTGGTATAATACCATTAATCGGAAAAGCGATCGCCGCACGGCCGATGCGTTTGATGTTTTTGACCTACCCTCAACTGAATGCTCGCCAATTATTAGGTGAATTTAGTAGGGTTCCGCAGAGCGGATCCTGCCTGATGTAAACGTTTCAAATTAGTCACTGACACATCCTTGATGATCGGCACCCAATCTCGACGTCCGTGTCGAGCTGTTCAACTGGGCGAAGCCGTGCTTTTAAAAAATCCAGTTTCACCCTTTTTATGTCTTTTATTCCCTAAAAAATAACAATCGGTTAAAAGAAATACTTGGGTATCTCTGATAGACTCCGCGCCTAATTTTTAATCATCAGGTTTTAATCATCGGACCTATGAGGAATTCAAATGTTTGATTTGATCACCAATAAAGATAGTAACGTCAAAAATGACGTGTTGTCTGGGATCACAGTTGCTTTAGCGCTTGTACCAGAAGCCGTTGCCTTTGCTTTTGTTGCAGGGGTTGAGCCTATGGTGGGTTTATATGCGGCCTTTATGATGGGTTTGATTACTTCTGCCGTAGGTGGCAGGCCAGGAATGATTTCTGGTGCCACTGGCGCAATGGCTGTTGTCATGGTTGCCCTTGTTGCCCAACATGGTGTGCAGTATTTGTTTGCAGCGGTTATTTTGGCAGGTTTGTTACAACTACTGTTCGGCATATTTAAGTTAGGAAAATTTATCAGGCTAGTGCCTTACCCCGTTATGTTGGGTTTTGTAAATGGCCTTGCCATTGTAATTTTTCTTGCTCAACTAGGTCAGTTTAAAGTACTTGATGGCTTAGGTGATTTAGTGTGGATGCAAGGTGAAACACTGTATTTGATGCTGGGATTGGTTGCTCTGACCATGGCTGTTATATTCTTTTTACCTAAATTAACCACAGCTGTTCCTGCTTCATTGGTGGCCATTGTTGGGGTAACTGCGCTGGTTCATGGCTTAGATTTAGAAGCCAGAACAGTGATCGATTTTGTGCGCGACATGTTGCCAGCCGACCAAAAAGAAAGCGCCACTTTAGCTGGCGAACTACCGAGCTTTTCTATCCCCATGGTGCCTTTTAGCTTAGAGACGCTTTATATCGTATTGCCTACTTCAATCATCTTGGCCTTAGTGGGTTTGATTGAATCTTTGTTAACCTTATCTTTGATTGATGAAATGACCGACACACGCGGTCACGGTAACAGAGAATGCCTAGGCCAAGGTCTTGCCAATACCGTTAACGGATTCTTTGGTGGCATGGGCGGTTGTGCCATGATTGGGCAGAGTATGATCAATATTAACTCAGGTGGTCGTGGCCGTTTATCCGGTATTACCGCTGCTTTGGTGTTACTTGGTTTTATTCTATTTGCCGCGCCTTTGCTTGAGATGGTCCCATTAGCTGCATTGGTTGGAGTGATGTTTATTGTGGTGATTGGTACATTTGAATGGGCATCATTCCGAATTGTCCGGGGTATCAATAAAGAAGATGCTTTTGTACTGTTTTTGGTAACGGCGGTTACCGTTATTGCTGATTTAGCTATAGCAGTTGTGGTGGGTGTGATTGTATCGGCACTAGTGTTTGCGTGGAAACATGCCGCACATATCCATGCTCGAACTCACACAGACGATGATGGCTGGAAGGTATATGAACTTGAAGGGCCGTTGTTTTTTGGTTCAGTATTACACTTCAAGGACTTGTTCGATCCACAAAACGATCCCCAAGATGTGGTAATTGATTTTAATGATTCTCGCGTTTGGGATTCATCAGGTATCGATGCGATTGATGGACTGGCAGACAAATACAAAGCACAAGGCAAGAAGTTACATATCAGGCATATTAGCTCCGAATGTCGTGAGTTGATGACCAAAGCGCAAGAATACGTGGAGATGAATCTAAATGAGGATCCGCGGTATCATATTGCCACTGATAAATTAGACTAAACATCACTATC
>QIJM01000518.1 GCA_003232445.1 Paraglaciecola arctica | reverse complement strand
GTGAAGGTACTTTTAATGGTATTGAGTTTCACTATGATATTTTGGCAAAAAAGCTACGTGAATTATCTTTTCTAAACTCAGGCGTGTGTATTATCCTTGAAGATGAGCGAGATGGTAAGAGCGACCGTTTTGAATATGAAGGTGGGATAACCGCATTTATTGAATATCTAAATCAGAATAAAACGCCTGTACACCAGAAAATTTTTTACTTTAATACACACCGTGATGATGGTGTCTCTGTTGAAGTAGCCATGCAATGGAATGACAGCTATCAAGAGAATGTATTTTGTTTCACCAATAATATTCCACAGAAAGATGGCGGTAGTCATTTAGCTGGTTTTAGAGGTGCTTTGACCCGAACCCTCAACAATTATATGGACAAAGAAGGTCTTACAAAAAAAGCCAAAACGAGTACAAGTGGTGATGATGCGAGAGAAGGTTTAACCGCAATTATTTCAGTTAAAATACCGGATCCGAAGTTTTCTTCACAAACTAAAGACAAGTTAGTATCTTCAGAAGTAAGACCTGCTGTAGAAAGCGCCATGGGTGAAAAGCTTCAAGAATTTTTATTGGAAAACCCTGCTGAAAGTAAAATCATTGTAGGTAAAATTATCGATGCCGCAAGAGCCAGAGACGCGGCAAGAAAAGCCCGTGAAATGACACGCAGAAAAGGTGCGTTAGATTTAGCTGGCTTACCCGGTAAACTAGCTGATTGCCAAGAAAAAGATCCAGCGCTGTCAGAACTATATATAGTGGAAGGGGACTCTGCTGGTGGATCAGCCAAGCAGGGGCGTAATCGTAAAAACCAAGCCATATTGCCACTTAAGGGTAAAATCTTAAACGTTGAAAAGGCTCGCTTCGACAAAATGCTTTCCTCTCAAGAGGTAGCAACTCTTATCACTGCGCTAGGTTGTGGCATAGGTCGTGACGAATATGACCCTGAAAAGTTACGTTATCATCGAATCATTATCATGACTGATGCTGATGTGGATGGTTCGCATATTCGTACGTTGTTGCTGACTTTTTTCTATCGCCAAATGCCAGAAATTATCGAGCGTGGTTATATTTATATCGCCCAACCCCCTCTTTATAAAACCAAAAAAGGTAAACAAGAACAATATCTAAAAGATGATGATTCTTTAACTAAATATCTTACATCCATTGCTTTAGATAATGCCTCATTACATGTGAATGAAGGTGCACCTGCAATTTCAGGTGTTGCACTAGAAAGCCTTGTTAAGCAATATCAAGAAACTGTGGCTATGATTGCTCGTATCAGTCGTTTGATGCCAACAGTGATCCTTAACAAGTTGGTCTATAGTCTTACGCTTGAACCTGAAGATGTAAATGATGAGCAAAAGCTAACTAATTTTGCTGAGGAATTTACCAAAGGACTTACCTTTGATGAAATCGACGGGGCAACATATTCGTTTGAAGTACGTCATAACTCTGAAAGAAATAACTGGTTCGTTGCCATTATTATCAGATTGCATGGTATAGATACTGAGTATCGAATCGATCATGAGTTTGTTAACTCTAATGAATATAAACGTCTCAGGGCTCTTAATCAGGCTATTAACGGCATGATCGAATCTGGTGGTTATGTGCAGCGCAATGACAAAACTAAACCAGTTTCGTCATTTGTAGATGCCTTAGACTGGTTAATGGCTGAATCTAAACGTGGTCAATATATCCAGCGTTATAAAGGGTTAGGAGAGATGAACCCAATCCAGCTGTGGGAAACTACTATGGATCCAGCCACACGCAGAATGCTTCAAGTGACTATCGAGGATGCTGTTGGCGCAGATCAGCTTTTCACTACCTTGATGGGTGATCAAGTTGAGCCTAGAAGAGCATTTATTGAAGAAAATGCCCTTAAAGTAGCCAACTTAGATGTCTAGTTTAAAGCAAGTATAAAAAAGGCCGCTATATTAGCGGCCTTTTTATTTATGCCTATAAATCAATTGGTTACGATGTTAATCGACACTTTAGGTGCCCCAAATCCATTAAAGTCTATTGTGAATTGGAATGTTCCAGTTTCTGTTGGCGTAAACCGAAAGTTTTCATCTGTAGTCTCGCAATTAGATCTTACAGAATCGCCAACAACAATAACCTTATCTGACTCACTGGCATAACCGCAGTTCATGCCTGGTGTCCAATTGGCGTCAGCGAATTTAAAATCATAGGGCTGTCCATCGGCTATTAATTCAATAGAGGTTGAATATACCTGATCGGACAATTCTACTAACTTATATTTTTCGTCTGCTTCCCACCAAGAAAAAACACCCCTAAGGTAGAGCCCATCGTAGTTTTGTTCTTTGATAAAACTGTCAATAACATTTGTTGCACAGCCGCTAAGCAAGCTAGCAAAAATGGCAACAGATACAAAACTTATTTTCTTCATATTGGTTTAACGTCCTAAAATATATGCCAAGCAAACTGCGAGATTGCTAAAGTTAATTTAGTACTGAGATATCCGCACAGCACAAAAATAAACTTCTGAGCCTTGATAATAAGGTTAACCTATTTCGTTTAACTGCTTCATCATCTGTCATTACCATAACATTCTCAAAAAATTCATCAATTGGCTGTCTAAGTTCAGCTAAAACAACCAAAGCATTAGTGTAGTCTGACTTACTAAGCATAGGTTGAATACGTGCTTCAACAGACTCTAGACTGTTTGCTAAGGCAATTTCAGCAGGCTCCTGCAATAACGCCTTATTAAAAGACAACTCTTCTTCAAATACGTTCTTAGCCAATATATTTGCCACACGTTTATTCGCTGCAGCCAGTGCATCTGCTGATTCTAAGGTATTGAACGATTTAACGGCTTCAACTCTTGCAGCAAAATCGGCTGGACGAGTAGGGCGATTAACCGCAACCGCTTGAACAACTCCCGTGGCAATGCCTTGTTCTGCATACCAAGCTTTGAACCTTGCTAAAATAAAATCAACTACATTTGCTTGAAGGTTTTCAGTTTTTATCTTGTCGCCAAATGTGACAATCGAAGCGTCAACTAAATCAACCAAGTCTAGTGGTAAAGACTTCTCTACAATTATGCGTAATACACC
>QIJM01000688.1 GCA_003232445.1 Paraglaciecola arctica | reverse complement strand
AGAGGTTAGTCGTCCCACGCGTCTGCGACAAAAAAGAATCCCTTGCCCCAAATGGTTTTTATCCTGTAAGGATGTTGGCTATTGTCGTGTAGCTTTTTACGCAAACGGGAAATGCGCACGTCGGCACTGCGATCCAACCCATCATATTCACGTCCAATGACGTCCCTGTACAAAGTCGTTCGGTCAACCAAGGTTGAAGGGCTTTCTGCTAATCGCCATAGCATGTCAAATTCGTGGCTGGTTAATTGTACATCTTTACCTTTTATGTATGCCGAGCGCGTTGAGCGGTCAATAATGAGTTGCCCATATTGCAACTTCTGTAGTGAATGGCTGGATGAAACTGGATCCCTATTTCGTCGTAACAACGCGTTGATCCTAGCCAGTAAAACTCTTGGTTCAACGGGTTTGATGATGTAATCGTCGGCGCCAATTTCTAAACCAAAAATCTGATCGAAATCGTCATTTTTTGCGGTCATAAATAACAAAGGTCCGGGGTAAAATGGCCTAATTTTATTACATAAGGTAAAACCATTTTCACCCGGTAGCATCACGTCTAACAGTAATATGTCAGGAGGCGAAGTCTGAACATGCTGCAGTAAATTTTCGCCACTGGCTAAACGGTGAACTATAAAATCGTGCTCAGTTAAATATTGGCTAATTAGACTGCTTAACCTTTCGTCATCTTCGACTAATAAAACTTGTTTCATCAAAAAAGACTCCATGGTGGACGGATTCTCCTGCGTTGAACATGTGGTTCAAGGTATTTGATCAGCAGCTTTTTAGAAAGTATGGTTTTTTGCGCCTTATTTTTTAATTCAAGCAATGCGTCTTGCTGAATCGAAATATAAACTTTTCGAGGAAAATAAGCCTGCCGCGAACAGGTCAATAGCTGTCCGTCAAGAAAAAGGCAAAATAGCTCTGTAGGCATATTCTCTATTTCAATATTTAGGCTCAATTGACACTCGTCGCCCACTCTTTGAGCAACACATACATTGGGCTGTAATGTCCACGCAGGTATCTGAGCAGCGATCTTATTGCAAAAAAAGATACTGCAAAATAATACAATTGCTCTCAATTCCATTGCCTGTTAAAAACGATACGCTACACCTAAGAATACATTATGAATATAATTTTGTTCTATCAGAGGGCTGCTTGTTAGCGCATTTGGGAGCCTGCGATAACCTATATTTGCCAACCATGACCAGTTTTCATTAATAGGTTTTTGTGCATTGATAGACATGTAAGTTTGCCATCCGGATTTACCCTTAAAGTAAAATTCAGTGAGGTCGGTATCTCTTTGTGAAACACCATAATAATAGTCAATCAAGCGGGCACTTTTCCAGTCAGTACCTATACGCAACCCCAATCGAAACTTATGCCATAGCCACCTGTGACTGTATTCTAGCCCAACCTGCTGGCCTTTGTGTACATTGCTAATATCTTGTTGAAACGTGAGTTGCCATTCGCCATTAGATAAAAAGTAATGTCCTCGAATACCTCCATTGATAGCCCACCTACGGCTCGCTATTTCGTCAATAGATAGGCTGCGTTGACTATTTTGCATATCTTCGACTGGCGATACAGACAAGCCAGGGGAGACAGGAGAGTCAGGAGAGACAGAGGCTAAGCTCTCTGTTTGAACCAAGATGTTGACAGGATGCAAAAAACTAAAAAATGCACTTTCTCGGTCAAGTTGTAGAAAGGTCTCAAATGCAAATTTGGGTTGGTTTAGCCATTGATACCCCAGTTCGCCATTATCAAAGTATGCTTTTTCTGCGTACCAAGCGACGTCGGGTAAGATCACTAAAGGAATATCGTCTCCATCCACCAGCGGATTGGTTTTAACGCCCACGCCAAGTGCGATACTAAGTTGCCAGCTACTTTTCTCGATACATGTTTCATTTCCAGAACAAGCAAGTATTGTGCTGGAGACAAACATAGATAACAGAATAAGTAAACGAAAAAACACAGTGTACAAAAACAAAACCCTCATATCGATAATATGCGTAGCCTAGCAGAGTTTTTGTGTTACTTGTCACTGGGTTACAATTATTCACAATTAGATTCAAATTAGCGCATAAATAATATGTCGAATTCACTACACTAAGCTTACATCCATTTATATAAGAAGGTGTTTGACTATGCTTCAACCCAAAAAGAACAATATTGGCAATCTGTTGTGTTTAGCTATCATTATGGTGGTCGTTTTTGTATTAGCGGCTTGTTCAGATGAGACTGCCACCGTTATTGTTGATCCTATAATTGAAAGACCCACTGAACCTCCGCAGCTTAATTCGGCTACTACATTTGATGGACCACTGGTTAAGGCTGGTCAAGTGCCTGTGAGTCGTTTTATTAAAAATGGTATTTACTCGGCGGCATTTGATTATGCCAACACCTTTAGAGAAGAGGTGGCCGAACTTACAGTGAGTCCAGATAGTGCCAATGCAGATGCAAGTTTTTCTACCACCAATACCCAAGAGTCAGGGGTCGATGAAGCAGACCGCATAGAATACGATGGAGATATATTGTATCTGGCTACCTACCCACAATGGGTTGATGGAGTAAATCGGCAGCCAAAGGTGAGAGTGTTAGAGAGACAAAATGATTTTTCGTTAAATTCAGTGGCTGAATTGCCTCTGTTGGATGAGAATTCGAACATAGAAGGCATGTATCAACATAATGATAGGTTAGCGGTGTTGAGTACGAACACTCAATTTTACACCATTGATACTCTCTCCTTTTCCCCAGAGCCTTGGTCGCCTAGTGAGCAAAAACTAACCTTAGATATATACGACACTTCTTTACCGAGTAATCCTTCCTCAGTAAGCAATATCAAGATAGATGGTGTGATGGTATCTAGTCGGCGGATAGATGATGATCTATATATCGTGACCAGCTATACCGCTTATATTGAGGGGCTCAACCCGAATGCAGTTACAGAAGAAGAACTGCTGGCCAACCAGACTCGCAACTCATGCCAAAAATCTATCGAAATGGCGACCAAGGCACCGCTTTAAATTCAACCGAAGACTGCGCCATTCCAGCTCAAGCTACTGAGAAAGACGGGTATGCCCATCTTTTGACCGTAAGCAGAATTAACTTAACTGATCCCAGTGATATTCAGTCAAGCTGCATTAGTTCGGTGGCAAGCATGTTGTATATGTCTGAGGCAAACCTGTATCTAAGTTCATCTGTGGATAATCAAACTGTTTTACATAAAGTGGCGTTAGACGCTAATTTGACGTATCAAGCAACAGGTAAGATCGATGGCATTATTGGCTGGCGTGGAGCGCCTAATCTGCGTTTAAGTGAACAAAATGACAATTTACGGATAGTGACAAGTGATTACACGTCAGGTGAGCCTGAACATAAACTTTCAATCTTAAGTCAGCAAGGCAGTGAGTTGACTATTTTAGCTACTTTACCCAATGACACATCCCCAGAGCCTATA
The DNA here is from genome assembly GCA_003232445.1 of Paraglaciecola arctica. Lineage (GTDB taxonomy): Bacteria > Pseudomonadota > Gammaproteobacteria > Enterobacterales > Alteromonadaceae > Paraglaciecola > Paraglaciecola arctica_A. The sequence goes on along the minus strand of QIJM01000688.1, from coordinate 1,351 downwards.
GGTAAGCCTGGTGAAGATATCTATGCAGTCCGATTTTTGGGAGACAGAGGTTATATAGTTACATTTGAAAGAATAGATCCGCTTTATGTACTTGATTTAGCTGATCCCAGTACCCCGAAGGTGTTAGGCGCATTAGAAATCCCTGGTTTTTCTAGCTATTTACACCCTTTAGATAATGGTTATCTACTTGGAGTTGGTCAGCAGGTTAATATTAACAACATCCCTGAAAATGGAGAGGTAACTGATGAGCCTGTGACTCAAGAAGGTATGAAAATCAGTTTATTTAATGTATCAGATCCAACCAACCCTGTTGAAGTGAATAGTATTGTTAAACCTAGCAGCTATACGCCAGTGGAATATGACTATCGCGCATTGTCTGTGCTAAATAATGATGGCAGTTACCAATTCGCTTTACCTATTGAGAGTTGGAACACACCTTCTGATGAACTTGTACATTTTTGGGCACCTTCTAATAGTTTGATGTTGCTTGAAGTTGATACCACATCTAACAGTCCGGAGTTAATTCAAAGGAGTGAGGTGCGGCCAGACGTGAGTGAACAACCTTATGCCTATGGGTGGGAGGATAGAAGTGTCATTCATGGTAACAATGTCTATTACATCCACGGCAATCAAGTATGGCATACCACTTGGGCTGAAGATGCTGAAGTATTTGGACCCTTTTAATCTGTCCTGACAATGTTGGGTGGTTACGTTTTTTGACCGCTCGCCCCGAGTTGTCATCTTTGGTCGGTGTAAACCGGCCTTTTTTTGCTTTTAATCTAAGCTACACACGAAAAACAAACAGGCCCTATTGCAACATTCAGTATATATTCAGGTATCAGTGCAATACTGACAAGTATCTTAGCGTAAGGGAATTTATTATGAAAATATTAACTGGGCTGATTATTTCTGCAGTGACATTAGGTTTATCTAATCAAGTTATGGCTCAAGCAGAGGTCGAAATTGAATGGGACAAGCCAGAAAAATATCGTGATGTTAGGCCTAGCAACGAGTCGCGCAAAAGGTTCAGAGAATCAACCTTTGAGCATATCCACGAATATATGAATAAATTGGCATTGGCATTACCTGATAACAAAAAATTGTTAATGACAGTAAGCGATCTTGATCTGGCTGGACAAGTTTGGCCCGCCTCTTTTGTAGGTTTGGGGCATAGCGGATCTGACGTGCGGATCATTAAGAATATTGATATACCAAGGATCAACTTTAGTTATCAGTTATTGGATGAGTCTGGTCAGGTATTGCAACAGGCAGAAGTGAAACTCAAAGATATGTCCTTTCTCGACCGCAGTAGCCATTTTTTTAGAACTGAACCTTTGCGTTATGAGAAAAA
>QIJM01000447.1 GCA_003232445.1 Paraglaciecola arctica | reverse complement strand
CGACTTCGTCAATACGCTGCAAGCCAACAACATGCTCACCTTCAATGGTACGTATTAAGCGCACACCTTGAGTATTACGGCCAACAGTCGATACTTCTTCAACACGGGTTCGAACGAGTGTACCTTGGTCACTGATAAGCATGATTTCATCGCTATCGTTGACCTGTACTGCACCGACAACTTTACCATTACGCTCAGATACTTTGATAGACACCACACCCTGAGTCGCACGACTCTTAGCTGGGTAATCGGCAACTGGTGTACGTTTACCAAAGCCATTTTCAGTGGCGGTCAAAATAGCACCATCACCTTTAGGTACAATCAAGGAAATCACTTTTTGCCCATCTTTTAAGCGAATACCACGCACACCTGTGGCGGTTCTACCCATAGGACGTAACGCGAGTAATTCTTCACCCGTTTCTGGATCAAGTTTGACATTGCCAGTTACAGCTTCACGTTGTTTTTCATTAAAACGTACGACTTTCCCAGCGTCTGAGAACAACATAATATCGTCATCCCCATGAGTGATATCTACACCTATTAACTCATCACCGTCATTCAGGTTCACGGCAATAATACCGTTAGCTCTGGGGCGAGAATATGAAGTCAATGCAGTTTTCTTCACTGTACCGTTAGCGGTTGCCATCAACACGTATTTACCTTCTTCAAATTCTTGGATAGGTAAAATAGCAGTGATACGCTCACCCTCTTCGAGCGGAAGAATGTTAACGATTGGACGGCCACGGGCGTTTCTGCTGGCAAGTGGTAATTGATATACTTTTAACCAATACAAGCGACCACGTGTCGAGAAGCACAAAATATGGTCATGGGTATTAGCTACCAATAACTTCTCGATGAAATCTTCATCTTTCATCTTAGTAGCAGATTTACCACGGCCACCACGGCGCTGTGATTCATAATCATTGAGTTTTTGATATTTGACATAACCTTCATGAGATAAGGTCACAACCACTTCTTCTCGCTCAATCAAATCTTCAATATCAATATCATGTGAAGCGGCAGTAATAACAGTACGGCGAGCATCACCGTATTCATCACGGATCGCTTCAAGCTCTTCACGAATGATTTCCATCAAACGTTCAGGGCTGTTTAATATGTGTAATAATTCGGCAATAAATTCAAGCAACTCTTTGTATTCAGACAATATTTTGTCGTGTTCCAAACCAGTTAGCTTATTCAAACGCAAGTCTAAGATAGCTTGGGCTTGTTGCTCAGTTAAATAATATATCCCATCACGAATACCATACTGTGGCTCTAACCAATCAGGTCGGGCTGCATCATTGCCTGCACGTTCAAGCATTTCAGCTACGTCACTCAACGACCAACCTTGTGCGGTCAAAGATACTTTAGCCTCAGCTGGGCTTTTAGAGGCTTTAATCATTGCAATGATAGGGTCGATATTAACTAACGCTATCGCTAACCCTTCAAGGATATGAGCACGCTCACGGGCCTTTTTGAGTTCGAATACTGTACGCCGTGTGATCACCTCGCGGCGATGTAATATAAACGCTTTGAGGATATCCATAAGATTAAAAATCTTAGGCTGAGTCTTGTCTAGCGCTACCATATTGATACCAAATACAGTTTGCATTTGTGTTTGCGAATATAAATGGTTTAGCAATACTTCAGCAGATTCGTTACGTTTGACTTCAACCACAATACGCATACCGTCTTTATCAGACTCATCACGCAGGGCAGAAATACCTTCGATTTTTTTCTCTTTAACCAAATCGGCGATTTTTTCAATTAACCTAGCTTTGTTCACCTGATAAGGAATTTCGTGAACAATAATAGTTTCTTTACCATTATCTTCAGTTTCAATTTCAGCACGGGCACGCATATAAATTTTGCCACGACCAGTGCGGTAGGCTTCTTCAATACCCTTTCTGCCACTTATAAATGCGGCAGTAGGGAAATCAGGTCCTGGAATATGTTCAATTAGTTCTTCGATAGTTATGTCAGGATTATCAACCATGGCGATACAGCCATTAACCACTTCAGTCAGGTTATGTGGCGGTATATTCGTCGCCATACCTACCGCAATACCTGAAGAACCATTGACCAACAAATTAGGCACTCTGGTTGGCAATACGTTAGGAATAAATTCCGACTCATCGTAGTTGGGTACAAAATCAACGGTTTCTTTTTCTAAGTCAGCCAATAACTCGTGAGCGATTTTTGACATGCGAATTTCGGTATAACGCATAGCCGCGGCTGAATCACCGTCGACCGAACCAAAGTTACCTTGGCCATCGACCAACATATACCTAAGCGAAAAAGGCTGCGCCATACGTACGATAGTGTCGTAAACGGCTGAATCACCGTGAGGGTGATATTTACCTATTACGTCACCTACCACACGGGCAGATTTTTTATAAGGTTTGTTAAAATCGTTTTTCAATTCGTTCATGGCGAATAAAACACGGCGGTGAACCGGTTTCAAACCATCTCGTACATCAGGCAGCGCCCTGCCAACAATAACGCTCATCGCATAGTCGAGATAAGAGTTTTTAAGTTCTTCTTCTATATTTATTGGAAGAATTTCATGGGCGTGTTCAGTCATATACAGCCTTGTCCCTAGTCGTTATTATTAGAATATTAATTAAGCAAAACTCGTTTGGTCAATTTTAAGCTAGGACTTAAAATCAGGTTTACGTTTTCACCCAAATTTATCTTTCTTTTCAACCGCTCGATTCTATCACCTACGAATTAAAATGAATAGCCGGAAGTCGTTCATAATAGTACTGGATCAGATAGTGAATTAGCATATCTGCGATTTTATTTACTCAGATAGTAGATTAAGATGGCTGCAGTTTAGGTAAGAATGATAATCAGGCCAAATGTGCAATATGCAAAATAAGCAAAATGTCGACCATAACGAAATTCAAAAATTTTCTGAGTTAGCCTCAAGATGGTGGGATCTTGCTGGTGAGTTCAAACCATTACATCAAATCAATCCTTTAAGAACCGATTATATCCAGCAACATTGTGACGGTTTATCAGCCAAAAAAGTATTAGATGTAGGTTGTGGTGGTGGCATTCTGGCTGAGAGCATGGCACGTCACGG
>QIJM01000214.1 GCA_003232445.1 Paraglaciecola arctica | reverse complement strand
GTTTTTCAAGGCTTAATATCGGTTAATTGGTTGGACAGAGATAAGCGACCATTCATGGATGCCGATGATAGCGAAGATTTCGGGAATATAGATTCTTTTATTTCATCTCCTGAAGGCTATCATCTGGTGGGTGACTGGGGCGAGGTAGTCATTAATTCGGATTATCCTAATGTAGTGGTTGAAGAATAGGGAAGAATAGGGGACAGACCCGAATGGCACTAAGATAAGGGGTTCTATCATGTGATCTATCAATGACTTAACCCTTGTTTAAAGCCAAATTAGAAGGTGTTGAATCAATGCAAGAATGGCTTAACTTAGTGCCATTCGGGACAGACTGAACCTCTCCTGTTTCCTAAGGCTGGTTTGATCAGATATTCATTAACAGAGAGTAAACGTTAGTTTGCTTTAAAATGGACAAGATGACCTGAACTCGTGTAACATTATAGTGTCTTAAAAAAGACTAAGGCTAAGCAAGAAAGGAGTGAGATTTATGACTAACGCACATCCTGATGAGCGCAAGGGGTTAGCTAAGAAAGCAGTAATTGTGAGGTTGTTAAAATGAAAAGCAGATCAAGAAGACCCGTTATAATAGATATGTTTGCAGAAGAATCAAATAGCGTTTCTGCGGAAGAATTGCTCGCTTTGATTGAAAACAACGCAAAAATATCAAAAGCTCGTTTTTTGCCGCCTAAAATCGGACAGAATTCCTTCGGAAGCTTTATTCTTGAACGGAAAAACAAAACATACAACAAGACAGCGCATGTCAGATAGTAGCAATCAGACACAACTAACAAATGAGGCAGATGTAGCTAATAAATTTCTTGAACTACAGTCAAAAGAGTTAGATGTGCGTATCAAGGAAGCTGAGTGTGGCGCGGATGACCTCCAAAATCAAAAAGAGATTGCATTAGCAAGTATCCAGGCACAAGTTCAAGATCGAAGCGACGGTCGTCAAACAATTAGCCAGGAATCTACAAAGAGCAAAATTTTCATTTTCGTGGTATTGGTGGTTGTTTGTATTTTTATACTAGCTCTCGTTTTTCTTGAGCAGTCTGAAATGGCACAAAAGATCATTGAAATCGTTGTGACTGGAATTTTGGGCGCATTCGGCGGGTATGGATTCGCCATTCAAGTTCTAGTAATTAACGTACAAATCTTACGGCGAGCCCTGACTAGCTATGCATACTGCTCGGCGCATTTGGCTGGTGGTCGTCAAAGCCACACTCAAAATTTAGACAAGAACCCCGAAATCGGGACAGACCCGCAGGACTTCGGGACAGCGCCCAATTAAATGCAAACCACCAACGGCCTAATGAGCGGTAGCACAGCACTGTTTAATAAAACCTACTATGGTTATGAAGAAGCGGTGTTTAATAATCAGGGCCGTGGTTTTCAGGGCTTCCGGGCGGTGCATACCGAACAGCAAACCCCCGGTGATGAAGCCAATGACATTCGTAGTTCAACCTGGTTTCATCAGATATTCCCGCTGGCGGGAAAAATTGACTACAGCGAAACTTATCTGGCCAGTGAGGCTTTAAGCGCTGCCACGCCAATAAGCCGGAGTAGTTTTGTCTGGGCCTGTGTTAACAGTAATGGTGCATTACAGGCAAACTGTGATGTGGGGGCGCAGTCTCCATCTTTGGGGCCGGTCTACCAAGCGGTACTCGAAACATCGCTGCAAACCCAATACGATCTGCAGACCCGTGCAAAAACCAGTGAAGTCTTAACCGAAAACCACAGCTACGATAGCTATGAAACCCAAGGACAGACGCCCAATAGAGAAATTCCCGATTTTGCCACGACAGAAAATCGATATCTACTGACAGAAAAGTGAGTAATTTGACTTAAAAATGAGGATGAAGATCACAGTCAACAAACGGCATGATGCATTGGGGCGCATGTTTACCAAGGCCGAACCGCGCCAGATCCCCGGGACAGGCATCAAATAGAATCATTCCCGTTTTTGCCACGAGTGAAAGTCAGTGATTGCCGACAAGGCGGCGAGTCAATTGGCTCAAAACAATAAGCTTTCTAGTCCTTAGTGGGTCAGGAGCTGATTATATTTGGAGTCTTGATCAAGCTTGCAAGAAAGCATTTACAGTAATCCCGGCTTGTTTCAAGATAGCTCGCAAGGTACCTTCGGGCATATCGCCTGGATGGTTAGGGATGGTGGTGTAATTCTGGCTTGTTGGGCTGAACCATATCTCATGGCTGCCGGCGGCTTGGCGATTAAATATAAAGCCAAGTTTTTTAAGTTTTTTGATAATCTGTCTGTATTTGAACCCTGCTAGTCGTCCCATCAGGTGTTGAGGATCAGAGGGTATTCAAACGAATTCTTAGTCGCTGTTAGTCGAGTTTGTTGATTGTTCTCAGTTTTTGCTTCCAATAGCTTTTTGGCTACATCGCGTGCGATTTCCAGGGTCTCGGTGATCGTGCGACCCTGAGCAACCAGGCCGGGGATATCATCACTGGTTGCCAGATATACACCTTCTGGAAGTTTTTTAATGTGTAAGTTAGCAATTTTTTCCATGATTATTTATGTTTATCCTGTGGCATTGGCTTTTTGTTTTAGCTGCTCGGCTTCAACAAAGGTATCGATTAATTGAGTGATCTGTTGACGGGGTTTTGGCCCGAGTTTTTCAATTTGTCGAATCCGGCGTTCCAGGCGACTGCTTACTGGAATGCTTTTGAGAGGCTTGATTCCCAGTAAGGCATCGGCACTGATATTAAGAGCTTTTGCCAAATCCACCAGCATATTGGCGGGTGGGTGGTGCTGACTCTCAGACTCATAGTAGGCAATCATTCGACGGGTTACACCGATTTCTTCGGCTAACTGTACCTGGGTATATCCGGCGGATTTACGCAGTTTAGCCAGCTGCACACCAAAGCTGCTCATTTTTTCGTTGATCTTCTTGGACATACATACACCTTTTTGTGCGATATGCTCCATAGTATAAGCCCGGTTTTCGTTCATAGGGGTTGCACGACCTTCGTTCTTGTTTTAGAATGTCCGGTAATCGTACATCTTGTTGACATAAAAATCAACTACAAAAAAAACCTGACAAAGGTCTTGACACATTTTTAGGAAAGAAAGGGGTCAGGTCTGAATGGCGCTAAGTTAAGCTACTTTAACAGGCTTAACAACCGCATAAAACCTACGTTTCTATTGTTTTTATTCAAATTTAAAACTATGGTAAATACCCTTAACTTAGTGCCATTCGGGACAGGCCCCAATTAAATCTTAGAGTGTATATTTCAGAGGAGTCATTTAAGAGATGAGAAATCTCAGGATTTTGACAGTATTATTATTTTCATCCTTATTCATGGGGTACAGCTCTCTTGTCGCACTTGAAGATGATAAAGTTATTCATGTCTCTATGGTTCAGTTATTAGTAAGTCCAGAAAAGTATCTGTTACATAAGAATGAAGTTGTTACAGTTGGATACCTTTCCTATGATGGGAGCATACTGTTCCTTGCTAAACATAATGCAGACTTTAATGAAATTACATCAGCAATATCAATCGCGATACCCACTCAAGACTTCATGAGCTCCAAGTGTGTTAATAATTACGTACGTATATCAGGATATTTCAGGGTGGATCCCTCGGGTCAATACGTTATGAAAAATATTTCAAGGGTTGAAAGCATTCAAAAAACATGGCTTCCACAAACCTGTTGGAAGTCCAATGAAAAAAATTAAGAAAAGAACCCGAGGACAGACAGAGCGCCGAGCTAAATCGGCAAAACACACAAGAATAGGGGTGTAGCCGTCCACTCTACCCCCGTAATTTTTCCCAAATTAACTATCATACGATTTGGCATTTTTACGATGATTTTGCCACGCTATCATCATAACTATTTTTCACTTTGCCAAATTAAAATCTAATATTTTACCAAGCAGCATCATAAAAATTACCATCATAAGTTTCGATAATACCTCACCGCCATCCATGGCTCTTTGAGGCATATGTAGCGCACGCAATTATCATCGCACTTTTTCTCAATTTATTTATCGAACGATACGGCAATATATAACCTGTTTTTCGCCGCTTGCGTCATAAGATATTTTCTCCCGTTCAGATTATGATCGTACTTTCGGTCAAATTAGCGTCGCAGGCTGGCACTCAGTGTTTGATCGGAGTAAAGTACAAAAACAGCGGGTTGGACGGGGTTAAACTAGGAAACTACAATTAACTCCGGTGAGCATATTGAAGTTGGCGACGATTATTGGGATAATTTCAAAAACGCCTAAAGCAACGAATGGCGGCTAAATCCAAATAAGTATACGATCCCAAGAATAACCCCACAGTCACGTCACATCTTAGCCGAGGCTAGGCAGGGGCATATCCGGGTCTGCAATGTCGAGATTAAGCTGTAATCGACCGTCTAAAATATATACGATGTAGAGGGCGGCATTCTTTTCAACATAATAGATATTGTAACGTCCGTCATAAACAAGACGGTATAGATTTTGGCTTGGGTTATACAGTGTTCCGAGTTTTGGGAATTGTGCAAGATTGGTAAAGATGAAGTCGGTTAATTGCCCCTGAAACTCATCTGCGTAGTTATGGCTATAATCGGCATGATACCTGTATATACGCCAAAGGTTATCTTCGGCATTTTCCGTTAGAAAAATTTTCATTAGCTATTTTGTAAACGCTTCTTAAAACGTGCCGCCATATCAAGCCCATATTTTGGAGTAAATTCATTGAACCGCTTAGCACCAATATCCGCAATACCGCGCCTGATACCAACCTCGGTTTGCATTTCAAGCAAACTTTCCACGTCCTGAATAGACAGCATCACGCCAACAGGTCGATCTTTTTTCGTTACCATAACAGGCTCGCGCTGAACCGTATCAAGAAACCGCCCAAATTCTTTACTCGCCTTCGTTGCCGCAATTGTTTTCATTCTCATAAATCCTGTGATTAACTAACAGCCCTATTTTACGGATAATGGGGAGAATAGCAAATAGTAAACCAAAAGAATAGGAGAAAGAATAGGGGGCAGACCCGAATGGCACTTCAGATTTCTTGGTCGCATATAATGCTTGATATTTAACGTTACGCGTTATAGAATAACGTACATGATAATGAACTTTAAGTGCAAGAAGACTCAAGCTCTTTATGAAGGTGAAAGTCCTAAGTAGTTTAGAGTTTTTCGGGCTCAAGCCGAACGCAAATTGCAAATGCTTGATGATGCAGTTGAGTTGATTGATTTGCTTTCGCCACCGGGCAATAAGCTTGAAAAGCTGAGTTCTGACCGATTGGGCCAATATAGCATTCGAATTAATAAGCAATGGCGTGTGTGTTTTGCTTGGGATAACCAGCCCTGCGATGTAGAGATAACCGATTATCACTAAGGAAGTATAAATACTATGAATAATATGCGGCCGGTTCACCCCGGTGAAATTATTAAAGAAGAGTTCCTCGGACCACTGGGTATGAGCGTCAATGCCTTAGCTATGGCTTTGCGCGTGCCTGCTCCTAGAATTAATGATGTAGTCAGACAAAAACGAGCAGTTAGTGTTGATACCGCTCTCAGATTAGCTAGGTATTTTGGTACTACTGCACAGTTTTGGCTGAATTTACAAACAAGCTATGACTTGAAGGTGGCACAGGGAAGTGTGGCCAATATTAAGAATGAAATTCGCCCCTTGCAAGTGGCTTAGCTCTAGAGTGGGGCTAGCCCACTGTTGATCTTAATATGGATAACTGGCAGTTTAACTATAACGGTCTGGGTGAGTTGCGCTCACAACAGATAAACTCTATAAATCAGCACATGCTGTAGCCGTCCACTCTACCCCCGTAATTTTTCCCAAATTAACTATCATACGATTCGGCGTTTTCAAGATGATTTTGCCAAGTTTCTATCATAACAATTCTGGCTGGCTCTAATAGGTGTTTGCTTGCAAGGTATGCTGCATCTTATGGTTGGAGTGTGGGAAATAACATTTGAGGAATGACTGAAGTTGGCTAAACAGAAGATCAGTGGTTGATTTTTATCCAATCGCTGAATCAATGATCGCCCTCAAATTTTTCTGATCTTTGTCACGGAGTTGCCCCAGCGCCTTCCTGATAGTCGTTTTCTCAGTAGTAAAGATAATGGGTTTGATGGCAGAAGGCTTGAGCAGTTCGGCGGCTTGCCAGTTTTCAATCACCGTCTCCCCGAACCCCGCTTTTGTCCGAATCTGACTGGTCACAGCCATTAAGATAA
>QIJM01000143.1 GCA_003232445.1 Paraglaciecola arctica | reverse complement strand
GACCAGTCTGGATCATGGCACCACCGTCAAAGTTATTAACGGCATTTTCTGTCATAGAAAACACTCGGGTAGGCAAACCTTCGCCAAAAGCGGGCATGGCACGGGCTTGTTCAAGCTGTGCTTTAAAACCAGTGGTTTGCGCATTCGCCAGATTATTGGCTCGTACAGATGCACCGATTAAATCTTGTTTAGCGCCACTGGCGGCAATGTAAAGTAATTTATCCATGACATAATCTTGACTTTGTTAGATCTTAGACTGCAAGTTAGATGCCATCTAATGCATTTAACCTGTGTTCTGCTCATGCAGAAAAAAGGCTGCTCGAAAGCAACCTAATAGTAGTTTAAACATCAGTGTCTTTTTAGCGGATATTGAGTACCGTTTGATTAAGCTGATTATTCACTTCTAGCGCTCTTGAGTTGGCTTGAAAGTTACGTTGGGCGATAATCATATCGATGAGTTCGGTGGTTAAGTTTACATTTGCTTGCTCTAAGGCAGATGAGTTAATTTCACCAAAGGTACCTGTAGTGGCTTCGCCCGCTAGTGCTTCACCAGATAGAATACTTTCTTGCCACGTGGTACCACTTTGCTGAGTTAACCCTTGGTCATTAGAAAACCGGACAAGTGCCACCCGCACTATAGGCTCTGACGTACCGTTAGAATAGGTGGCACGAACTAAACCATCAGGGCCAATGTCGATACCTGTTAATCGCCCTACTGGCAAGCCATTTTGTTCTAAAGAGGTGACTTCAAAAGCCGAGGCAAATTGTGTGGGTTCATTAGGTGTAGCGTTAGCAGCATCTAATACAAAATTAGTGGTAATGGTTTGAGCAGGGTTTGAACCGTTAGTTAGTATGCCTCCCCCAAGTGCGATGGACGGGATATCACCCGTTAATATTGGTGCACCTAAGCCATCTTGGACCCCAATAAAATCACCACCATTGCTATAGCTCATTCTAAAACCGACAACAGCATTAGCGACACCTAAAGATGACTCACCAATTATATTATCACCCGCAACCGCGGCTCCATTTAAAGGGACGACTGAAGCTGGGATCGTGCTATTGTCCGCAGTATGCAGAGGTTGGCCATCCACATAAGTCACCCCGATCCATTCATTTCTTGGCGGAACCGCTGCAACCGCTACTGCGTCTTTCATAAAATAATAAGTCATCACGTGGCTATCGCCCAAAGTATCAAATACTGTGACCGAAGTGGCGGCATTGTACGTAAGAGGATCGTCAGGATTAAATAAATCTAGATTCACTGGTTCTGCTCCAGCGGGTAAATTCATTCTTAGTGACACTTCTGTGGTTTCCTGAGGTGCACCGGATGAGTCAGGAATACGCACAGGTACACTTGTACTTAAGGCAACAGAAGAAGAAGTACCGTCTGAGTTAACCGGAAACCCTAATAAACTATCACCGGCAGAATTCACCACAAAGTTATCAGAGTTTAACTTAAATTGCCCTGCTCGGGTAAAGGAAAAATCCCTTGAATCTATGTCAGGGATAGTGGCAAAAAAGCCGTTACCGGTGATGGCTAAATCCAAAGCGTTATTAGTGAACTGTAAACTGCCTTGAGAAAACTGCTGCGCCACTTCTTGAGTCAGCACCCCATCACCCACTTTGGTTCTGCCGCCTGCCAGCAAAGATTGGGCATACACATCACCAAATTCAGCTCGAGACTCTTTAAAGCCAACTGTGTTGACGTTAGCAATATTGTTTGCTGTTGTATCTAAGTCTCTTTGTGCGGCTGACACGCCACTTAATGCTATGTTAAAAGACATATTTTATTTCTCCTGTTAACCGCCGATTTGAATGACATCTCTAAGTGTGACACTGACATCGCCGTCCAAATTTAGAATTACACCTTGACTACTTGCAGCCAAACTGACGCTGTCTACATGCCTGTTGATTGCTGTGGGCAGTACTATTGACTCTCCGCCTACATCACCTTGTGCACGCACTAAATAATTACCAACCGGCATAATGTTGCCGCTTGCATCGGTTCCATCCCAATTAAACTCAATATTGCCACCTGTTTGTGTGCCAGCATTGATTGTTTTAATCACTTCACCAATTTCATTTTCAATGGTGATTTCTAGGCCTTGTACACTTTGCTCGACGATAACCACACCAGAAATCCCCTGCCCTTCAGCAGACACATAACCGATATCGCCTTGTAGCAATACTTCTTGACCAATCAAACTAGATGCCTGCAAAGCTTGGTTTGAGGTCATAGACGTAGCAAAGTCACTGAATTTTGAATTGAGCTGTTCTATGCCATCAGCCATAGTAAAGCTGGTCATTTGGGAAACCATTTGGCCATTGTCAACAGGCTTTGTTGGATCTTGATTAGCTAACTGCTCGGTCAATAACGAAAAGAAATCTTCTTGACTGAGGGTTTGATTACTGCCATCAGAAACTTCAGTGGTTTCAGGCTGCCAATAAAGTGAACTATTTAAGCCATTGTTTACTATATTATTCACAATTTTTCCTCTGAATCTATTATATTGCTAGGCCTTGTATCTTCCATCCTATTGCCCCTGCCCAAGTCTTAAAACCCGTCTAAAAATTCGTTTGGTAGTATCCGCTATCTGTACGTTGGTCTCATAGGCTTTGGAGGCTGACATCATGTTGGCCATTTCTTCCACTACATTGACATTAGGTTTATAAATATACCCATTTTCATCTGACATTGGATGCCCTGGGCTATATTCGATTTGAAGAGGCTTAGTACTCTCCACTATACCTAACACTTTCACTCTAGAACCCAAGTTTTGTTGTCCTGACGCTTGGTCTAATTCGGCGGCAAATACAGGATGACGTGCTTTATAAGTCTGGTCATAACTGCTACTAACACTATTTGCATTAGCCACATTACTGGCGGTGGTATTTAAGCGAACACTTTGTGCACTCATACCTGTGCTGGCAATGTCCATCACGTTAAATAAGCTCATTATTACTGCCCTCCTTTGAGTGCTTTTTTCATACCAGTAATTTTGCCATTGAGGAATTCCATACCCGCTTGGTAACGTAAACCATTGTCTAGAAATGTATTTCTTTCGATTTGTACGTCCACTGTATTACCATCACCTGTATCGGGCTGGTTAGGAATACGAAACTTCAGCTCACCAGAACCTTGCGTGGAACCTTTGATGTGATTGTCGTGGGTACGCACCAAATTATGATCTCGAGACTGATGCGCGGTTTTCATGGCTTGTTTAAAATCAATATCTCGGGCTTTATACCCTGGAGTATTGGCATTGGCTAGGTTGCCAGATTTCCATCCGCTCAGTACGAACTTGTAATGCTTTATGATGAAAACCCATCAATTTGTCTAAGTTGATAGCCATGTATTTCTCCTCTATGTATCGATATAAAGCAAGGGCTGTGCCATTAGCTAGATTAAAATAGAGGTAGCGAACTAAGGTGAGGTTTTATAGGGGTTTTTTAAGGTAATAAAGGCCAGGGTCACACCTGAGCATATCAAACTTATTGGTCAAGCCAGAGATAGATTCAGAGGCACCGAGGAATAATATGCCACCGTCTTGCAGGCAAGCGGCAATCTTTTGCAGTATTTGTTTTTTCACTTCAGGGGAGAAATAAATCAGTACATTACGACAAAAAATAATTTCAAACTTGCCAAGAGATGAATAACTCTCTAATAAGTTAATAGACTTAAAATTGGCTAAGGCTTTGACGTGTGATTTCAATCTCAGTTTAGTGTTATCCGCAGGTTCAAAAAAATCCGATTTGAATTGCTCTGGTAAACCACGAGAAATGGCCAATTGATCGTATTCTGCAGTTCTGCATCGCTGCAACATTTCTTCGGAAATATCAGTCCCGACAATCTCGATACCGGCACGAAAGCTGTTTGAATGTTGTTTTTTAAAATTCAAGATAGTCATGGCGATGGAGTAGGCTTCTTGACCCGACGAACAGGCAGCACTCCATATACGGAATGGTTTGTTTTTACTAGAAAACTGGCTCAGTATAGGGTTTTCAAGCAGCTTAAACGGGTAATCGTCACGAAACCATAAGGTTTCATTAGTCGTCATGGCTTCGATGGCGGCAGCTTGATGTTGCTGGTTGCCTTTGATTACCGAGTCTATATAGGCATTAATAGACGCACAACTAAACTGTTTGATTAAAGGAGCCAGCCTACTGCGCACTAAATATTGTTTATTATCCCCCAAAACGATGCCACAGGCTCGTTCCAAGAAATAACTAAAAGAGACATAATGATGCTGATCAAACTCTTTATCCGTCACTCAATATCCTCTAACCACACGCGTTTGCAATCCCCAATAGACAACATTCTTTTTCCACTACTTTAATCAACCATTCTATAAACACGTATTAGTCGTTTCCAAACCACTTCTGCACTGAGGTAGCCAACTCATCAGGGTGAAACTTAGCAATAAAATCATCAGCACCCACTTTTTCAACCATTGCCTGATTAAACACGCCACTTAATGACGTATGCAGAATAACATGCAATTTTTTTAGCTCTGGGGTATTTCTAATCTCTGCTGTTAGCGTGTAACCATCCATTTCAGGCATTTCGATATCTGATATCAACACACCCACTTTATCGGTTACATCGCCCGTCTCGGCGGCGATTTCTTTTAACCTCTTTAAGGCTTCAAGACCATTTTTTGCTAGTTCAATTTCTAGGCCGAGTGAAGAAAGGGCTCTCTTAACCTGATTTCGAGCCACGGAAGAGTCATCAGCGATAAATATAATTTTTTCTTCCTTGTTTTCAACTTGCATCTTACTAGCGACTTCTTCACTTAAATCTGTGTTAACCGGAGAAATATCATTTAAAATCTTTTCTACATCCAAAATTTCGATCAACTCATTTTCAATTTGAGTTACAGCCGTTAAATAACTCGCCTTACCACTACCTTTAGGCGGCGGCATAATAGACTGCCAGTTAGTATTAATAATACGCTCTACTGAACCCACTAAAAAACCTTGTACTGAACTGTTGTATTCAGCAATGATAATAAACGCAGTGCTCAGGTCTTCAATCTTCTTGCCGCCTACTGCCAAACTCATATCAATCACAGAAATAGTTTGTCCACGAATATGGGCAATACCCCTGAC
The DNA here is from genome assembly GCA_003232445.1 of Paraglaciecola arctica. GTDB lineage: Bacteria > Pseudomonadota > Gammaproteobacteria > Enterobacterales > Alteromonadaceae > Paraglaciecola > Paraglaciecola arctica_A. Next base: position 732 of record QIJM01000143.1, on the reverse strand, counting down.
TAATTTATTTAATTTAGGCATAGAGGTTAATTTTGGGCACTGCAATACTTCACGCACTTTAAATACGTTTATACCAAACCGTTGTCTTGAATTGAGTTTAAACAACAACAACTCCAATCTATTTTCACCAACCAGTTGTGTGCGTTGGTTGACCGAGTTAAGAATTTCAGACATGTATGACTCCAATACGAATTTAAAGCGGCGTAACTTTTGCTTATATCTTGCTTAACTGTACTTAAGTACACTTAGATTACAACTTCATTGCGCAGAACCGCAACAAATTGACACATTAACGTAACTCGTTAACTGAGCTAAGCAATAGTAACCGCAAAATTTCTATTCTAGCGCCTAAATATTGACGCTTTATGCTTTCGTTAATGTGCCCATAGCATAGACAACTTAACAACAAGTGAACATGAATAAATTACATTATTATCAGGCATTAGTCAGACTGTTCGCAATAATTACTTATATGTATATTGGTATAACGGCGGCAGATGAAAATAATTTAGCAAAACAGCAATTGATTAACCAAGCAGAGCAATTTGTTTTAAGTCAACTTGATCCTAATAGTAACAAAACCATTGATGTGGCTACTATGCCTATTGATAAGCGCGTTCACGTACCCGTATGTGGCTCTGCTCTAACATTCTCCTCTAGTCCAGAAGCACTTAGTCAGTCGAATGTTACGGTAAAAGCCCAATGTCATGACAACGACTGGTATATGTTTAT
>QIJM01000665.1 GCA_003232445.1 Paraglaciecola arctica | reverse complement strand
AAATATCCTTCATTCTGTAGATGTCACTGCCTGTGCCTTTTGCTACCAAGCAAGCTGATATTTCAGAGGGATTGGCAGTAGTTCTACTGCTCATGGGCAAAATATGTTTGAAGTTTTTAAGAAAGCCCGCATTTTGTATTGCAAATCTAATGACTTCGCTAATGCCGATTATTGATATATTCTCATAAATTGGGTTGTTAATACCATTATCTGATTTTCTGTATGGTATCGTCCATTTAACAACATCGCCTTGCTTGTTTTGCTGAAGTTTGACCTTACTATTCTCCCCTGTTTTTATGCTCTTATTAACTTCTTTATACCTGATGTCTAGCCGCTCTTGCAGGTTATCTAATATAGTGTTGATATCAGTTTCTAAGTGTCCTTCCGGCAAGGCTGTGTGACAATGTTGTAACTCTCTAGTAGGGTTGTTTTCCACAACCAGAGGAGATCCTGTCAATGCCAAATCTCACCCTTGAAACTGTTGAGAAATCATTTATTCATTGGCGCAATATCCGCCGTAGCCGCAGTGAACAAATCCCGCAAACACTCTGGGCCATGGTATCCAATATAGCTGCTGATTATAAACACTCTGAGATTTGCACACGCTTGAGACTAAGCGGCAGCCAATTTAAAGATCGTGCTATCAAATCTAAACCTCACGTTGGCCAACCACATTTTGTTGTTGCAACCCAGCCAGCAGAATCAAAGAATATCGCAACGCCGGTAACCTTGTCGCTAAAGGGCTACACCCGAACGCTTTCATTATCTGTTAGCATGGCTGACCTTGGTGTTGTCTTGCCTCACTTCGGTGCATTGCTATGATCCACATAACCCCACAACAAACACTCATGCTCAGCATTGATCCGATTGATTTCCGCAAAGGCATGGATTCTTTAATTGGCGTATGTCGTGGACTTGTTGCTGACCCTTACAGTGGCACAGTCTTTGCCTTTCGCAATAAACGCGGGACATCAGTTAAACTACTTGTCTACGATGGCACAGGGTTTTGGCTATGCGCTAAACGATTCTCCCGCGGCAAGCTCGCCTATTGGCCATCATCTAGCTCAGATCAAATCTGCGCCACAACAATGACGATCATCTTGAATCAGGGGTCCCCTGCGATAATGTCACCGTCTTGGCGCCAATTGCCAGGATCTGCTTGAGAGCATCCTTGTAACACCACGGCAACCAAGCTGGTGCATCTTTTATCACAGCATCCTGATTTTCTAATATGGCAGTCATGTAGGCATGTGGATTTACATCATTTTGTGCCGCACTGTATAAGGCAGACTGCACATGGCTAGCAAATTCAGCACTACTTAAACTCTTATAAAACATTGAAGACTTTCTCGTTTGTATAACTAGCTTTAACGCTCTCTCAACAATATTGGTATCAAGTGGTGCATCGGCATGACGTAAAAATTGAGACAATTCCGTAAAACGCGTTAGAATATAGGCAATAGCCTTGCCTGCTACTCCATTTGGTTCAAACTGATCCCGCTGTGATTCAAGATAAGCTTTGAGCTCATCCATAATAGGAGTGCTATGCTTCTTATGATATTCCAGGCGCCCATCAGCACCCATGGTTCTGGCGGTCACGTCGTGATCATAGATGTTGCCAATCAGCTCAATTACCTTGTCAGCTAAATCATCATAACCATCCGGTAATTCATAAAACTGACGCCTGGCATGCACTAAACAATAACAAAGCACATAGAGATCTTTGGCAATTGTCGGTGGCATATTTGCTGACAAAGCATCACACATTAATATCGGTGGAGGAAGAGACTTATCCCTTACTTGAAGTAAATCATCTACCGTCTGCCCAGCTGGACGCTGATCAGTCATATAAACATAAACTTGATGATCTTCATACACACTGACAATCCCAGTTGTAAAACAATTGTGCTTCTTCTTCTCGCCTTTGTTAGCTTTTTTCTTTGCTTGGATCTCCTCTAGCACTTTAACTGAGGTATCGTCATAACAGATACCAGTTCCATTAGCTGCCTCAGTCCACAGTGCTTGATAAAGCGCTGACATTACAGGCTTGTACGCATACATGATATCCCACTGAGTAGAGCTTGGTAATGGCATGCCTAAATAAGCCTGCAAGCGATCTTGGCGATAAAATGGCACTGACATAAAATATTTGTTAATCATCATCATTGAGGCAAATGATTCATCATATTTTTTATCTCCTGCTGAAGCCGGCAGAGGCGCTGTATAAATAGCCTCACAAACAGCGCAACGAAGTTTTTGTTGGTTGTAGCGCACAGCACGTGCCAAAGGTGAACCAATTACACGAACAAAAACACCTGGGTCGCTCATCTCATACAGACGCCCACCACAGGCCTCAACTGGGCAAGTATCTCCAGGGGCGAAATCAGGGTGCTCAATATCTTTAACTGTAGCTCCAACATAAGCATCAGCTGTATTACGGCCGTGGCCCTTTGGTGGACTATGTGTCTCAGACCCGGAGCCACCGTTATTAGGCTTGCGCCTCTTTGGCTTTTCACTGCCTTGAATCTGAAAGAGTTTTTTTAGGTGGGCTATATTAATTAAGCCCTGCTCAACTTGTTGCGATAGCCAGAGGGTGCCATGAACAGCCTTGCTAAAAAAGTCAAATAGCTCTTGGTTGCCGCCAAGATAGTCCTGTAAATTTTTAAGATTTACCTCGATCTCTTCAGCTGTTAATTTTCTTAACTGAGGCTCTTTAGTTGATCTACGCTTTCCCATGTGAGTCAATGTTTATATAGTGTGCCACTAGTATACACCCGCTTTTTAAACTCGAATTTTACCTTCACAATTGGCCATGGTGGGCATATTATTTTCTAAGTATTAGCGGGGCTTAATGGCGGAGCAAAACCACCAGGGGCAAACAGCTTGAGGCATTGAAAACAAAGGCTGAACAAGGGGGATGGGGTTCGTTTTTTCGCCGAAATCAGACAGTAAGTACGTCAATAGGCGCACACAAGTTTTTTAAGAAAAAATGAAGAAATTTCACCCAGATATTGGACTACGCAGCCTTGCCGGAAGGACACGAATGAGCAGAACAAGCCACGAGAATCAATCGTCTCTTTCACGCCAGTGAAACTTGATTGTGTGCCTTCCTCATCAACAAAGAACATTGA
>QIJM01000664.1 GCA_003232445.1 Paraglaciecola arctica | reverse complement strand
TCGCCGCCTTGTAATTTCACCACATAATCTCGGGCGCGGTCGGCAAAACCCTCTTCATTATCAAAGCGGACTTTGGCGGCACGGTAAAAATTTTCTAAATCAGATAATGCGGTTTCGGCTACTTCATTAGCTGCTAGTTTGTCATTTAAGTGCGCTAGTAACATGCCAAATTGTGTGCCCCAATCACCCATGTGATTTTGACGAATAACTTTATGGCCTAAAAATTCTAGCGTTTTAACTACGGAGTCACCAATAATAGTGCTACGTAAATGACCCACGTGCATCTCTTTAGCAAGATTAGGCGCTGAATAATCCACCACTACAGTTTGTTGCTGTTCGGCTTCGATGCCAAGACGACTATCAGCGTTAGCAGCCTGTAGTTGCTGTGCTAGCCACTCAGGTTTTAAGTGAATATTGATAAAACCTGGACCTGCGACTTCGAGCTTTTCGGCTTCTTCATTTAACTCAACTGCATCCACAATTTTTTGGGCAATATCTCGTGGGTTTTGTTTAAGTACTTTTGATAATGCCATTGCACCGTTAAACTGGTAATGACCGAAACCAGCACGCGTGCTGCGACTAAGTGGCGCTGGTGTGCCTTCTGGTGCGCCTATAGCAATGAGCGCTGCTTTAAATTTTGCTAGTAAAAATGTGTGTAAATTCATGTTTGCTCTTGTCTATAAAAGGCTTCAGGCGGTTGATAAAAACACCTTAGTGCTCTCTGGTCGTGTGAAATTCAATCTCAGGGTAACGTTCTTTGGCCAGAGCCAAATTCACTCTGGTAGGCGCAATATAAGCTAGATTATCACCGCCATCTAATGACAAGTTTACTTCTGCTTTTCGTCTGAATTCGTCGAGTTTCCTTGGATCTTTAGACGTCACCCACTGCGCGGTATAAACGTTAATATGTTCATACATTGCATCTACGTTATACTCGCCTTTTAAACGGGCCACCACCACATCAAATTGCAATACACCTACCGCGCCTACTATCAAATCGTTATTTTGTAACGGTCTGAATACTTGTACCGCACCTTCCTCAGCTAATTGAATCAAACCTTTTTGCAACTGCTTTTGTTTGAGCGGATCTTTTAATCGAATACGTTTAAACAATTCTGGAGCAAAATTAGGAATACCCGCAAAGCGGAATTTTTCGCCTGAGGTAAAAGTATCACCTATTTGAATAGAGCCATGATTATGCAAACCAATAATATCACCCGCATAGGCCTCTTCCAGCAACTCTCGGTCGCTGGCTAAAAAAGTCACGGCATCTGAAATTCGCACATCCTTGCCTATGCGGCTATGGTACATTTTCATGCCTTTTTCGTATTTGCCCGATACTATGCGGAAAAACGCTATACGATCGCGGTGTTTAGGATCCATATTGGCTTGTATTTTAAATACAAAGCCACTGAATTTTTGTTCGCTTGATTCGACTTTACGCTCACTGGTTTCACGCCCTTGAGGTAATGGTGCCCATTCAACCAAACCATCAAGCATATGATCAACACCAAAGTTACCCATGGCAGTACCAAAAAATACTGGAGTTAATTCCCCGGCCAAAAATTCATCATAATTAAATTCGTGTGATGCACCTTTCACCAGTTCAAGTATGTCTCGTATTTCTTCAGCGTAAATACCGATTGCTTCATCTAATTGAGGATTATTTAAACCTTTAACAACACGCACTTCTTGAATGGTGTGGCCTAAACCTGTTTGATAGAGATAAGTTTCGTCTTTAAGCAGGTGATATACACCTTTAAACTCTTTACCCATACCAATTGGCCAAGTGATAGGCGCACATTTGATATTCAGTACTTTTTCCACTTCATCTAATAAATCGATAGGATCGCGGGTATCCCTGTCGAGTTTATTCATAAAGGTAATAATCGGCGTGTCACGCAAACGCGTTACATCCATTAGTTTTAAGGTACGCGCTTCTACACCTTTGGCTGCGTCTATTACCATCAAACAAGAATCGACGGCCGTTAATGTACGATAGGTATCTTCTGAGAAATCTTCATGCCCTGGCGTATCTAACAAGTTCACTGTACATTCACGATATGGAAATTGCATGACTGAGGTAGTGATAGATATGCCTCGCTCTTTTTCCATTTCCATCCAATCAGACTTAGCATGTTGGCCTGACTTTTTGCCTTTTACCGTACCCGCTTTTTGTAAGGCATTGCCGAACAACAATACTTTTTCGGTGATAGTGGTTTTACCCGCATCGGGGTGAGAGATGATAGCAAACGTTCTTCGACGCTTGATTTCATTGAGATAATTGCTATCTGCCATGCCCTTAAAAACCTTATTTGTACTTAAATTTGTACTTGTTTGTTAAATTACCTTTTGGCGTTATTCCAAAAGGACGTTTTTCATAAAACATGATCTTTTATTCCGACAATACAGCCATTTTAGAGCGGGATAAAAAGCACGCTATTCTACCGAATAATAAATGCGCTATACATACTATTCCAAAATATCTTCAAGCTCTGTTAGTTGCTGCTTATAAACATCTAGCTTGTCCCTTTTGAATTTCTCCAAATTCAAGAGCTTCCATTTAACCGATGGAAAATCCTGATAGTCATATATCGACCAGTCAGGTGCTAGGCGATTAAGGCTTAACAAAAACGCCTTATCATTTTCATCTAAACTGGCTCTTACTGTTTCAATGAGTTGAAGCTTACAAATATTCTCTTTATGTTCAATTCGTATCAATGGGCGAAGCTTTTCAATGCTTTCCTTGATGCGCCCTAGTGCTGCATTGATTGCATCAAGCGTTTCTTTCCGTTCTGAAATTTCAACATAGGTTAAATCAATATCGACTGATAACCTTGGCATATTACGCACAAAAAGATTAATGGCTGTACCGCCATGCATGGCAAAGCATGTCTCTTTTGCAACTTCTGGCAATACATCTAACACAAGCATAACTTGTTTTTTATAGGCTTCGTTCATATCACCGCTTCCAACTCTTTGGGAACGGTTATCTGATATTTTGCAACGTAAGCTCCATCGCTTACGATACTGCGTTTACCTGAGCCTAAATCAACTTTATCCAAATCGATAAAGTTAAACCATTCATGACCAGCTTTATCAGCCAAGTATAAAAACAGTCTTTTTACTTTTATCGA
>QIJM01000291.1 GCA_003232445.1 Paraglaciecola arctica | reverse complement strand
ACTCAAAAAGATTTAGGTAAATTGATGCAAGAGGGTCAATTTAGAGAGGATTTGTTCTACCGCTTAAATGTGTTGAGTTTAGTTTTACCTCCATTACGAGAACGCAAATCAGATGTTATTGCTTTAGCTGAACGATTTATCAAACAACACAGTGTTAAATTAGGCCGTAAGGCACCTAAGATGGTTAAGGCTTGTGCTGATTATTTACAAACCTATCCGTGGCCTGGCAATGTGAGACAACTCGAAAATGCGCTTTATCGAGCTGTTTCATTACTAGAAGGCAACGAACTAGAGAAAGAAAACATTCAACTGCCGTCATGCTCTGCAACAGTGAGTTTTGTTTCAGAAGAATTTGCCGGAAGTTTAGATGATGAAGTGAAGCGTTTTGAAAAAGACATTTTGATGCGGTTATACCCCAGCTACCCAAGCACAAGGCAGTTGGCTAAAAAACTAGGTTTAAGTCATACGGCTATTGCCAATAAATTACGTGACTACGGCATTAACAAAAAGACTTTAAAGATAGTGTGACGTTTTTGTTTATAGATTCTTAATGGGTAACTCAGTGGTGTTTTTAACTTGCTTAAGAGCAAAAGTAGAACTTAGATGGTCGACCAAAGGTAAATTGGTTAACTTAGTCTTTAGTAAATGTTCATATTCTTCGATACTCTCAACTATGACCTTCAATAGATAGTCTTTATCTCCACTTGTGGTATGACATTCAACTATCGCATCGATACTCTGTACCGCTTTTTCAAAGTCATTTAAAGACTCACCGTCATGATTTTTTAACGTGACATATATAAAAACTGACACGCCTAAATTTAACTTTTTGTTATCCAGCAGAGTCACCTTTTGCAAAATGACTTTATCTGCTTCTAGGCGTTTTACTCTTCGCCAACAAGGTGTGTGTGATAAACCCACTTTTTGACTTAAGTCAGCCATTGAAACTGTCGCGTCTTTTTGCATGACCCGCAGAATTTCTCGATCGAATTTATCTAGTTTCATAAAATATTGTGTTTAATTGAGAGGATTAACTTAGCTGTTAGCATGATGAAAGTTTAATTTTTTTTCAAGATAAAAAGTAGGATATTTATCCTAGTGACACAATTTATCTGTGATTTATTTGTGTCACTGGATGAGCTACACAAATAAAGTCGCAAAAGATATCCTATATGTTTTGGGATATTATTATCTAATTAGAACATTTAACGGGGGAACAAAATGTCGGTTTTTGAGCATAGCGAATTTGATGGACACGAACATGTAGCTTTTTATCAAGATAAAGTTACCGGATTAAAAGCAATCATTGCTGTGCATAACTCAAACCTTGGTAATGCCTTAGGTGGTTGTCGAATGTGGCCGTATGCTAGTGACGAAGAAGCATTAAAAGATGTACTGAGATTGTCCAAGGGCATGACCTATAAAGCGGCGATGGCTGGCCTTAAACAGGGAGGTGGTAAGGCTGTTATTATGGGTGATCCACGAACTGAAAAAACCCCAGACAAAATGTTAGCCATGGGCAAGTTCATTGATAGTTTATCTGGAAAATACATCAGCGCTGAAGACTCAGGTTTGACCGTTGATGACTTGAAATTAATGGGAAAACAAACCGCTCATGTGTCAGGTATTCAGGCTAAATATCATATCAATTCTGAACCAGCTGATGGAAATCCCGCTCCTTCAACCGCTTATGGCGTGTATGTTGGTCTTAAGACAACGGTCAAACATGCAATGAATTCAGAGCTTGAAGGGGTAAAAGTGGCTATTCAAGGTTTAGGGCATGTTGGCATGCGCTTAGCTAAACATTTACATAAGCAGGGTGCCAGGTTATATGTAACCGACATCCATCCAGAAAATATTGAAAAAGCAGTCAGTGAATTTTCTGCTATTGCAGTTAACCCTGAAGATATCTATGACGTAGATGTTGATGTATTTGCCCCATGTGCAATGGGAGGCATACTGGATGCCGAAAATATTGCGAGACTAAAAGTAAAAGTTATTGCTGGGGCAGCGAACAATCAACTGGCCAAAGAAGCGTTTGGTCAGTTGTTGGCGGATAAAGGAATACTCTATGCTCCCGATTATGTGATCAACGCAGGCGGCATAATTGACATATTCCATCAATCAATCTCTAGCTCTGACAAAGCGTTAAGAGAGCATGTTAATAAAATTAGCGATACATTATTAGAAATATACCGACGCGCCGAGATACAAGGGATCGCTGCCAATATTGTCGCCAATCAAATTGCAGAAGAACGTTTTGGTTAATCGCTATACATTAGCCGTAAAAAGTGGGTTGCATCTGACATAAGCTTTGTTCATAATGCGCCCGCCTTTACGAGATGCGTAAGCTTTAGTTCAGGTTTTTTCAATGGTGACCTTTCGGTCCCCTCGCAATGATACTTTGTGAACCCGGTCAGACCTGGAAGGGAGCAGCCGCAGCAAACGACTCATGTGCCGAGGTGTGGCTGGAAGGGCACCACCAATCTCCTCATCAAATTCCTGTGTTTAATTTCTTTTCCATACTGCTTTGATCCAAAAAGCTAATTGCCTGATTGACCGCATTGACTGCATTCATTTCCATCTGTTGACGTTCACTTTGAGGCAAATAAAACGACATGTCCACTTCAAACCTAATATAGCGAGGAGGTATTTGATTTAAAGCAAGGCAACACAAATCAGCTAAGTAATCTTCACTTTTGGTCTTATTCAAACCTAAAGTCTCAATTCTATCTAACACCAAGTGTTCATAATAATTATGGATATCATCATCTAGTTTCATGTCATTTACCTTTAATGTTCATTTATACGTCCAATATATACACTATTAGGTTATTTCGCCTAGTACTTTAACTAACAAGCTTGTTCATAAGAGTTAATGTCTTGCTTACATGGTAGGAATAACTAACCGAACAAAAAATCATGGCATAATAAAATTGTAAACAAATTCTTACTAGGCAAAGGCAGTTTATGACCTGTTTGTGTATATCTTATAATCTAACCCACTCATCTTATTGACCAAACGCCCTACTTCCGTATATCATCCAGTGCGAGGTTCACTACCTTTCTTTTAAATTAAAAGTCGTTTCAACGACAAAACACACTAAAATTGTGGTCCAGGGAGACATACATGTTTACAAATTCAAAATTGGCGAA
>QIJM01000290.1 GCA_003232445.1 Paraglaciecola arctica | reverse complement strand
AAAAGCATGCTATAAATTTGCAGTGCAGTGGGGACGAGGGAGGTCGTGTCCATGGGTGTGCTGGAATGTTGCGTTGATATGGGTAAGGTTCTGGAAATTGGGTTTGGATAAAATAGCAGGCAGATATGCCTGAATAGCCACTCAATATCTGATATCAGGGAAAATTGACCGGTTTTTTGTGGTTATCAGGCAAACTTGCCTGATTCTTCGCTCAATACCGGAGGGTAACAGGGCTAATGTGCCTAATACTAATAAGTTATATTTCACAGAGAATTCACCGCACATGGGCCATCGAATAAGAGTTTATCCCCATAATGATTTGTTTAATCTTGCTCATTACCAACGTGAAGTTGTAAATAATAAGGAGTCGGAAGGTGTAGAGGATGCACTTAAATTAGATTGCCTTAGTTGCCTCATCTCATTGGCTTTTTCAGTCGAGGCTCTAGTAAATAATTTTGTGGGTCACAAAAAAATAAAAAAATGGCAGGAATGGCAAAATTATGAAAAAAAACTAAATCAAGTTTGTGGGGTAGCTAATCTAACTTTCGATAAAAATATAGATCCTTTTAAAACATTGTGGCAATTAAAAGAGCTGCGTGATTTAATCGCACATGGGAAGCCGATTGAATTAACTACCACTGCGAGTACAAGGGAAGAATTACGCAGAGCTATGGAGTGCCCATGGGATCGAAATTTAACATCTGAATACATTAATCACACTTACGATATGGTAAAGCAATTTGAAAAACAGTTATTCGAGAACTGCCATATATTGGTAGGTCATACCCTTACGTCAGCAGTAGGGTGTGGGATATGAAATATAACAAAAGCAATCAACTCGGACGTTTTTCCGCGGTGTTTGAGTTGTGCTAAAAAAACCTAGCACAACTCAAACACCGCTACAAAACGCCGGTTATTGCTGACGTTATGTTTCAAGAGGGAAATTGTCTATAACTATATAATCAAGGGGGAGATTATGTTTACAAGACCGGAAGAATTTATTTTTGAAAATTTTAAGTCTATGCCAATGTGGGTCAGGGTTGTTTCCTATTTCGCAATACTATTAGTTGTCATTTATGGTTACATGGCACCGAAGTACATTAACGGAATGGCCTATATTAAGCTAGAAGAAAATGGGTTACAGCAATATTTGAAGAGTACACCATATAACATTATGAGAGATGGCCGAGCAATAAAGTTAACTACCAATGAAGAAGGTCTTATGTCTATTCCTTTGTCGACGATTTTTCATACTAAGCCAATAAAGATTGATGTTTTCCCGAATGGATATGCTGGTTCTTCGAAGCAGGTGGAGATACCTCTGTCCAATATAATGTCAGGTGAATTTACACTCACATATATAGAAGAGAAAGATAGTATGTATGTGACGTCTATTGAGAGCATAGATGTGAAAACAGGGGGCTTTAATTTTATAAAATCATCATATGCTGCTTCTAAACCGAAAGAAGTTACGCCCAAGTCAATAAGAGCCTACGTATTTCAAAGCGTGGCAGAAATATCAAAAATAGATATTAGTGAAATAGAGAAAGATACCTTAATAGCGGATTTATTAATATCAAGATCAAAAACATCTTATCTATATGCTCAACTAGAAGATACTTTCAAAGTTGTTGTTTGGTCTGAGATATGGAATGAAGCTATTACCATTAATGATTTAGTTAAGATTTTGTATATAGCGACCAATCCTAATGCGGTCAATAATTCAGCGTTACAAAAAATAAATGAACTATCTAAGTTTCAATTATGGCAGAAAACCGAATTACCCAACTGATACTCTAAGGCTATTTATAGCAGGACAGGAAGTCGGAAGATTTAAGTTAATGAAATTGAAACATAACAAAGCAGGTCAAGCGGACCGGCCTACTGCGGCATTTTTTGGGTCGCAAACAACGGGGTCAGGTCTTGAATTGTGAATTTTCCGGTGGTGGATTCGAGTTGTAGGTGCGCCACTCAAGGTTCTGCCAATTCACAATTCAAGACCTGACTCTGTTTGTTTGTGTTTGTATGAGTACATAACAATAATCCCGGAGGAATATTCATGAATGAAGGAAAGATATTAAATATAATAGGTGCGTCAATAATCTTGGTTTTCGTATTATTTGTTTTAGGGTGTGGCGGAGGTAGTAACGATAAGTCTAGTGAGCCCGAAGATAATAGTACATCCTCTTTAGCTCTAAACCTAAAGTATAAAACAGCGTTCGATTATGGATATTCTGTTACTAAGGTAACTTCAAAAATTACAAAAGGAGAATTCTCAAAAGAGATTGACCTAACTATTGACGGTGCTAATCAAACGGCTACGGGAAATTATGATAAATTGGGAATTGGTGAGTACAGCATTAAAATCAAAGTATATAATGGAGAAACTCAAATAGCAGAAGGTACCGGGACAGCTATTATTGGAAAAAATAAAATTGTCTCTGTAGAAATTGCGATTGAATATTTCACTGGTGCACTAACGATTAATTTCTATCTTGATGATGGTAGAGCGAGAATATTTGGACTTAAGTCATGTGGAAGCAGCTCTCCTGGCTATTGTGGTGCCGGTATAGTCAAAGGCTCATTGGCTCCAACTAATCTTTTTTCCTTTCGTGCAGATAGGTCAGATTTTGTAGAAATTGGATCTCTTACTCTTGACAATAACAATATTGATGCAGATGCACTGGCTATTTCACCAACATATGGGTTGTTGGCATTTAAACTAGAAAAATCAGGATTCACAACGATTAGCTCTACTCTAATCTCCATTGACTACAAAACGGCAATAGCGTCTATTATTGGTTCAAAATTAGATGGATTTGATATTAGAGGTGCTGTATTTGACAGGTCTGAAAAACTATGGGTTTTAGATGCCACTGGTAATCAGTTGGTTAACATTGACCCTACTACTGGGGCTGTCATCGGAACCCCTGTAACGTTGATGCTAAACGGAAGTATACATGATCTTTCAGATGTTTCCGACATTGCAGTTACAACAGATGATGTGTTTGTTGTAACTGATTCTTCAGGATTTTACTCGCTAGATATATCAAGTGGAATATTGGTTTTAGTGAATTCAGATTCTGGCCAAGGGCTAACGGGAGCTACATTTTCTAACTTTGCCTCTCAAAATGCAATATTTACATACGAGGTTAACGGTTTCGATGATATTTATCGATATGAAATATACTTCAGTTCAAATAGCACAACTGTCCACGAAAATATTATTAATCAATTTAATTCAGGCCGTGGAGATCTGGCTTCTCTTCTTTCGTTTAGTGAAACTCAACCATGATTTCTAGCCAGGTATATTAGACAGTTGCTGGAGTGCAAATACATTATATTTTCACTTCATTTGTTCCGGTGTCATATTATAAACAAATAAGAAAAGTAAAAGGGGTCAAGTATCATATTGATGATTAGAACAACGGGGTCAGGTCTTGAATTGTGAATTTTCCGGTAGTGGATTCGAGTTGTAGGTGCGCCACTCAAGGTTCTACCAATTCACAATTCAAGACCTAAGGAATGGGCACGCAATAACTTCCCGGTTTAGCGCCCGGATTTAGTCCGTATTGGTTCGTTCTGATTGGCAGGAATAGTCGTTCTATTTCGAGCTTTTGTGATTGAAGAACGGGCGAAGACGGGATGCTAAACAGGGAAATTATTGCGTGCCCATTCCTAACCCTGTTTGTATTAGCGCATTTAAACCCCACTTCCGTTGGCACGTTACGCAAGACGTTATGTATCCGATAATTATACTCCACAACATAAAGAGGCATTATGATTTCAGATAACTCAAATAAAATAAAAATATGCAACACTCTATTACAGCTATATTCAACAACCGGTATTGTTGCGAGCACTAACACTAGAAGCGAGACAGAAATTACTGGTAGTGGTGGCAGCGGACAATCAAGCCCCGTACACTTCAAAATCGAATCAAGTACAACACGTTATCAAGAACTTTTTCTAATTGATGAAGATAACAAAGAGCATGCTTTTAACTTTGTAGATTTCATGGTGCTCTGTCGGAAGGAGAATTTACTTACAATAGTATGGGGGATCAAACGAGGAAAAAATCTAGGCCCTTATTTCGCCGCTTATAACCACGACACACAAAAAATATCCTACGATAATGATATTCTAGGTCAATATTGTCGACCACGATTACTGCCGCTAATTCTGTATCCCACATTAATTATCTTAGGTATTAGTCTGGGCGTCTATATTGCTAGTCTCATTGCTGGAGGAACAACAGGGATGGTTGCGGTTATTATACCTGCGGTGTTCACATTAATTGGTGTTTTGGTTGGCATTAAAGCTGGCTGGAGTCTATCGAAAATTATTCTCGACAGAGTCACCAATAAAAAAATTACAAAATTTATAATGAGCGATAATTGGCAATCTGTAATTAATGATTTTAAGCACATTTCAAAAGAAAAGTACAAAGTATCTGAGTAAAAAACATAACCAGTGCATCCAGCGGATGCTCGTACCTCGCGCTGATGCTGTGGTTAAACACATCAACGGGATCAGGTCATGAATTGTGAATTTTCCGGTGGTGGATTCGAGTTGTAGGTGCGCCACTCAAGGTTCTGCCAATGCACAATTCAAGACCTGACCCTGTTTGTACATAAAACGAGGATCGAAATATGGACGAAATGTTAACAAACATCCAATCTTGGGTTACTGCAGTCACTGCTATCTTCAGTATTGGAGTGCTTGGTTTGCTGTTACGATTAATGTCGAAGATGAAATATATATATAATCAGAGACTCAGTGCTGTACAAGACAAAGCATCTGTAACAGAGGAGCGCCTTAGGTTGTCTGAGGGCGAAATTAAAAGACTGGAAAAAATTAATGATGGTGTTATAAAAATAGGGGCAAGCCTGGGCATTGATGAATTTAAGACGGAACTTGCATCAGGAGTTTCCATAAGGGATGTCGGTGATGAATGGCACTTAGTTAAGAAAAATAACATTATATTTCAATCGGTTAGAATGGTGCCTGATTGGGTAAGTTCAGTGCGCTTCTATCGCT
>QIJM01000358.1 GCA_003232445.1 Paraglaciecola arctica | reverse complement strand
GTACCCATTTCCCATGGCTTAGCTTTTTCTTGGTGCAAGACTTGAGGCAAGTGTTTATCGACCAAAGCCACTATCAGTTGGTCAGTCACACTTTGCGCATTGACAGCTTGTACACAACCCAATATCAGGCCCAGCACTATGTAATTTTTCATTTTTACATCTCAGTTTTTGTATGGTGGAAAGTTTGTATTCAGTGATCTTAAAAGGGTTGGCACGCGCGAATAAGCACGATGAAGGTCAGTAGTACTGCGATATTAATTAGCCGCATGTTCGAATAAATCCGTTTAATTGCCCCACTGCATTTTATTTCTCCCATTGCGCCTTATTTTTCCCACTTCATCTCGTCTGGCATCGGCTTTATATCAACGCCGTTACGCTCAAAATAAGCTTCGTAACCTTCACCCATTAATTCCTCAGTAGTAGGGTATTCGGCATTGTGCTTATCTAAATAGGTAAAATATTTCTGGTCGATTAATTCCATAATATCCATGGGCACGGTTATGCCTTGCTCTTTTAAATACAACCAGGATTTAACCTTGTAGGGCCAAATGGGCGAGCCGGGGGGAACAGCATGCGCTGAATAAAACTTCTTCATCCAAGTGGAGCGCTCATTGGGGTAATCAACACTGGCCCCGTGTTGAATTAAAAACCAAACATTATCCCATGCTTGTGTAGTTGCGTAAGACAAGATAATAGGATCATTACTCCTATCTCGGACATTCACATCAGCGCCGTATTGAATCAACAGTTGCGCCCCTCTTTTATTAAACGCACTTAAGAAGTCGGTAATTACAGGATCGTCATCGGCACGTAAGGTATTGGGATCGCCGCCAGCTTTTAAAATCCATTCGAGCATCTCGGGGTCTTTGCCATAGGCCTGCACTGCTAAAATAAAGGCGTTATCGTTTTGCATATCGCGAATATTAGGATCGGCACCGGCATCCAATAAAGCGCGTACGGCTTGCTTTTTAAATTTCGCCACAGCCATCATCAGTGGTGTGACTTTGGCTTTGCCTTGGGTATTGACGTCGGCCCCGGCGGCTAAGGCCGACACAATGCCCAGTGCGTCATCTTGATTAAGGGCCTGCTCTAAGGCTTGCTCAGCGGCGTTGCGAGTAAAGTACATGTTGGAGTCTCCTGAAAAGGGTTGGCACGCGCTAATATGCACGATGAAGGTCAGTAGTACTGCGATATTGATTAGCCGCATGTTTGAATAAACGTGTTCAGTGCTTTTTGATCTTGCTCTATGGTTGTTGTTAGCCCGTCAACCACGTTTGTCATTTTATGTTGGATCAGTTTGGCTAAATTGGGATTCGGGTTGTTCACCTTACCATCCCAGTTGTATCCGGGAATGGAATTTGGCAAGGTCACATGTTCACTGGCACGCACGGGGGGGAACATTTGCAATACGTTATTGGCGGGGCGTTTTTGCTCAAGTGCCAGTGCTTGCTCTTGTTGCATAGCGGTACGACCCTCATCGATCATGTTGTCTATGTCACTCAAATAGGTATCTCGTGCGTTGGTAAAGCCGGGATCGGGATCATCACCAAACCAGCCTGCGTCCTCAATAGCTTGGCGCATGGCGGGGTTACGAACCTTGAGTTTCATGGGATTAATGCCCGCGCCGTCACCTGCTAATTCGTCGCGTAAAAACGCCGCATTAGTTAGTTGTTGCGCGTCATTATCGGTGTTGTTCATAAAAGTTAAAAAATCTCCTTGGGCACTAAAGGACTGAGTGCGTCCAGACAAATCGTCAAAACTGGAATTTGAAGTCCTAGTAAGTGAGGCACTGTGTAAACCGGCACTATTAAATACTTTAACCTGTGCATTTTGCGCAAGAAGCCCGGCTTCTTGCGCAAGGCCGCCCCCCTTTGAGTAACCGGCAATATTAAAGTCGATTTTTTCTTCATTAAGGATACCGGTTAACTTTCGCATGGCCTGATATTGTTTGGAATCTCTGCCTTGACCATTGTCAGTGTTGGTTTTCCAGTCCACTAAAGAGTCGGGTTGGGTGTCTCTTGACACTAAGATTAGCGAACCGTCGGCTTCATTTCTAAACAGTGCGGCTCTGAACCCAGTTGTGTCATTTCGTAAGTCATTGTCTGTAATGGTGCCTTCGGGCAATCCCAAAGATTCGCTTAATGCGGCGCCTGTTTGTGGCAGCATGGTCAGGCAATTTTTTGTATCTAAACTGGTGTTTTTGTCACCTAATGCATTTAATGCGTTGGCGGCATTTGCATAAGGCATAGCCTCGGTAAAGGTAGAAAATTGATTGAGTGTACCTTGCTCATTCAGCTTTTTTGCTTTTTCGGCACAAGGCGTATGAGCCAATTTTGGATCTAGGTATTTGTCTATAACCTTTTTTGAGGATTCGACTAATGATTTATTTTCATCTGCGCTTGTTTTGCATTTGCTGGCTTTACAGGGCGTTGTTGCGTTAGGTGGTGGTGTGGAAAAAAATCCATTCGCCATTATGAGTATTCCTGAGAAAAATCAAATTCCAGTGCACAGAATCGAATATAACCATGATCAGAATAATAGCGCTGCATAAATAGGCCAGAGTCGTCTTTGTCTAATGCGGCATAAAGACTTTCTGGCGGATTTTCACCTTCGCAATAACAGGCCATGATATAGGTGAATAGTACCGCTAAGCGGCCTTCGCCGTGGTCAGGAAACGCGTCCCACACAGGCAGCCATAGTGACTCTGTTAATGAGGTATCGCTTAACACGGCCAACATTTTTTCATGTTGAGAATGCGATAGTAAAAAAGAGGAGACTTTTAGAAAAAAGTGCTTTTGGCTGACCCTAACAAATTGTTCTTCGGATATCATTATCATCAACTTTCCCTGAGTTTATGTATCACGTTTAAGCTATAAGCTTGTTGTTATCGAAAATACCTGTTTGCTGACTGCTTTTATTCGCCATACATTTCCAATGATTTGGTGTCTGGACTATATTTTAATTTAACGCACTCATCAAGCAAACTCATTAAAGGAAGCAGGTTAAATATTTTGAGTGCTTGTTCCCAGCATATTCATTTGAGATAACTTATCAAATTCGAAGTCTACGCCCAGCGACTTTCACTCTTCGTTCTAGCCCTTTGAAAGGGAACGGCCATTCCTACAGGACTACGCCTCGATTGAAAGTCGCTGGTGCTCTCT
>QIJM01000010.1 GCA_003232445.1 Paraglaciecola arctica | reverse complement strand
AAATAGTCAAACAGTTTAATGCCAGTTACTTAATTGCACAGGCCGAAGTCACGCTATTTAATCAAAAAGTGATGAAAAGTGATAAAGTCCATGTAATGGGAAACGGACTCGACACCTCTGTCTTTTATCCTACTAAAGTGAAACATCAGAACCCTGCACCGGTGTTTCTGTTTACTGGGGTAATGGATTACAAACCCAATGAAGATGCGGTAATTTGGTTTATAAAAACATGCTGGCCAACAATAACAACTAAGTATCCTAACGCCAGATTTGTCATTGCGGGAATGAACCCCAGCACTTACATCAACCAGCTTGCAAATGATAAAAGCATTGAAGTAACCGGTTTTGTAGACGACATACTGCCCTACTATCACCAAGCAGACATTTTTGTTGCCCCTTTTCGTATTGCTCGCGGTGTACAAAATAAAGTATTACAGGCCTTTGCGTGCGCATTACCGGTTATATCTACCCCAATGGGCGCAGAAGGCATATTGTGCCAACCAGACCGAGATATATTAATAGCTTCAACCCCAGACGAATTTATTGCTCAGGCAAATCAATTAATTGAACAACCCAAACTTGCCCAATCTATTGGCCAAAATGCCGAGCAAATAATTAAACAGCACTATTCTTGGCAGAGTCAGTTGCAGCCATTGGTTAACTTGCTTGATTCAGAGGATAAGCAATGAAAATAGTCATAAAACAGATACTCTTTATACTATGTGCACTGCTTATGACACCTATTACTTTGTTGTATTTTGTATTTGCTTTGATTTTAAAAAAAGACGCTGTACTAGCCAGTTATAGCCAGTTCTTAAGTATACTACCAGGTAAGCTAGGTGTGTATTTAAGGGTGGGATTTTACCGATTTTCCCTTACCCATTGCAGCCCTAATGCCGTCATTTCTTTTATGGTGTTGTTCTCACAAGCAGACACAGAAATAGCAGAGGGTGTTTACCTTGGCGCCCAATGTAATATTGGGCGCTGCAGCATAGGTAAAAACACTCTGTTAGGCAGTGGCGTGCATATTATGAGTGGCAAAGGCCAGCATAATTTCGACAATCTTAATGTGCCTATAAAAGATCAAGGCGGAGTATTTGCAAAAATTTCCATTGGTGAAAATTGCTGGCTAGGAAATGGTGCAATGATCATGGCAAACATTGGTGATGGCTGTATTGTCGGAGCCGGGGCGGTGGTAATTAATGACATACCTGCTCATTCAATTGTTGCTGGTAATCCGGCAAAAGTGATCAAAAGCAGGTTGGCCTAAGCTATGTGTATGCATATTATTAGGTTGCTGAGCACACTGATTGTTTTTATTTCGCACAACAGTCTAGCTTTAAGCGCAAATAACCCGTTCCCTCAAACAATTCATGTTAGCAATGTGGCTCAACTTTATCAGGCGGTGCAAAAAGCTAACCGTTCAAATAATGGCACCGATATTGTGCTTGCAGACGGACGTTACAAGATTACCCAAAGAATTCAACTTACAGGCTCACACATCAGCTTAAAGTCTTTGTCAGGCGACCCAATGTCAGTGATCCTTTCTGGACGGGGGATGAAGAAAACCAACACAACAGAAGTGTTGATTGATGTGAGTGGCTCACACATCAGTCTATCAGGGTTCACCTTAGAACAATCATCTAATCATTTGATCCAAGTTCGGGCCGAAAAAAATGCTGACAATTTTTCGTTACGTAATTGCGTATTACGTGACTCGTATGAACAACTCTTAAAGGTTTCGTCTTCACAATCAAATAAATTATTTTCAAACAATGGCATTGTAAAGAACTGTTTATTTGAATATACAGCAGGTATTGGACCGCAATTCTATATTGGTGGTATAGATGCACATAGCTCACAGAATTGGACAATAAGTGGCAATACATTCAAAAATATCGCGAGTCCATCTCTGCATGTTGCTGAACATGCCATTCATTTTTGGCGAAAGAGTTCAAATATAACGGTGATTAACAATATTATTGAAGACTGCGACAGGGGAATAGGTTTTGGATTAGGTAATGACCCAAAAAATCAAACCGTTGGGGGATTAATAGCGAACAACGTGATTAGAAGTACAAACCCGTCACATCAATATGCTGATGTGGGCATAATTCTGGAGGCCAGCCCTGATATTCAGATTATTAACAACAGAATATTTATTAAGGGCAGCTATCCTAATGCCATTGAGTATCGCTTTGCGGCCACTAAAAATGTGCTGATTAAAGATAATATTACGAATAAGTCTATTGTATCGAGAAATGGCGGTCAGGCAGAGTTGTCAGGCAATCTAAAAGCCAGTGGTTTAAACCACATAAAACACAATATTGAACGCTTTATACATCGCCTTTAGTGTGGCGATACTCTTGCTAATATGTTGCGAACTGTAGTGCCCATTAACCTCGGTAATAAGATAACCATCATACTTACATAAGCGCCGCAAAATAGTATTCCTGATAATAAAAACAGCGTAACCTGCCCTAATTCAACTTGCTTGGTCAACCAATCCGTCAAGGCTATAGAGATACCAGACATCCCTGCTGATAAAATCAACGCGCCACAAATCTGCATAAACTTCAGTGGTACAATTATATGTAGAGCTATTGCAATCAATAAGGTTGAAGCCAACCCAATTAACACTCGTAGCCACAACATGTTGTTCAAATCATCATACATCTGTAAATAAGTTAATAAGGTGCCCACAATTACCACCAGACTGGCGATGTCAAACATAAAAATGGCTTTGACTTTACCCACTGCTGTTAAGGCACTTTCGATCACCAGTAAAAAACAGTAGTAAAAAAACAATAACGACATCACCCCAAGAATTTCTCCGGCTATTACCCACTGAGCGCCAAGCAATACGTCAATAATAAGTGCAGGATAAAATGCCATATAAGTGGTGATAGGCACAACAATAAAAGACACTATGCATAACACCTTGCTGACTCGGTGACCTAGTCTTGTTGGATTTTCTTTATAATCTTTAAAGTCAGCTAAAAGAGGCTCTATAGCAGGCCCTAGTATGTTATAGCCTGGTAACATGGCTACATCTCGGGCCATATGGTAGTTACCTAACTGTGCGGTACTAAAAAATTTAGCCACCAGCACTGTATCAATCTGCGAACGCAAATAACCCACAATACTCTTGCCTAAAAGCCACTTAGAAAATAGC
>QIJM01000012.1 GCA_003232445.1 Paraglaciecola arctica | reverse complement strand
GCATTCATTTACACAAAAATTTAATAAGCAATAAAAAAAGCCACTTAAGTGATTAATTTTATTATCAAATTTTCGATGTTTTGCGAATACAATAAAAACTTGACTCTCTTCAATTTTTGCGGCAGTATACAGAAGTGCAAATCTAAGCTGAGAAAAACATGGATCAACGCATCGAAAATATGGAATCGACAACCTTTGGTGGTAGGCGATTTACTCGAAAACAAATAGCCAGTATCCAATATACCGTAGCCAGCTTTTCAACTCTAAGCCTTCGAGAGTTAACACATACCATTTGCGAACACCTGCAATGGCAGACTCCCAAGGGTGAAAATAAAATTCAATCTTGCCTTAATTTGCTTGATAGTTTGGAAAAACTTGGCATCTTATCACTTCCAGAAAAAGATAAATCAAGGAAAAGAGGACCCCAGAAAAAGATCATTTGGACCAGCCAAACAGACGAACAACCTGCCATTGACAACGCCCTGAAACAATTAATGCCAATAAACCTTCAGGTGATAACTGAAAAGGAAACGGTTAGTGAGTGGAATGAAACCGTCGACCGATACCACTATTTAGGTTACAAAAATCCGATTGGCCCCCATCTCCGCTATTTTATACTCGACAAACAGGGAAGAAAATTGGGCTGCCTGATGTTTGCTTATGCAACAAAGTCACTACCTTGCCGTGATCAATGGATCGGCTGGCAAGAGCTCAAGTATAAGAAACACTTAGATTTAATCGTTAACAACAATCGGTTTTTAGTATTACCCTGGGTGAAGGTCAAAAATTTAGCTTCCAAGGTACTTTCAATCCTCGCCCACCAACTGGCGGATGACTGGGAAACACGCTATGGCTATCGGCCTGTCCTGATGGAGACCTTTATTGACTTAACGAAATTTAATGCAACCTGTTATCAAGCCGCAAATTGGCACTATCTTGGTCATTCAAAAAGCAAAACCCCCAAAGGGATATATATCTATCCGTTAGTGAGCAATGCGAAGTCGATTTTGATTCATGGTCAGCCAAAGCCGAGCAAGCGCCAAGCCAAATTCAGACCAAAAGCAGTAACACCTAGCGATTCCTTTGTACATTTATGGAAAAACATCATCGGTACGGTTGCGAGCGTTGCCAATGATTTTGACTTACAATGGCAGAAACGTAAGCGCGTTTTAAACAGTTTGTTAATCATTCTTTTTATTTTTCGGTTGGTCTTTTCAAAAAACAAACAAGGATACGCGATTACGATTGCCGAGCTTTGGGATCAATGTCACACATTAGGCATACCACTGCCTCAATCCAGACCTGTCGCAGCCTCCGCATTTTGCAATGCCAGGGCCAAACTGAATGAAGATATATTCAACATTTTGCATGCAGAAATTCTTCAACGCTATGATCGAACCGACACAGACAAGCGGTGGAAAACACATAGGATTTTTGCAGTTGATGGATCGAAAATTAATTTACCACACCAATTGATTGGACAGGGTTACCGAACACCGTCGGATAATGCACATTACCCGCAAGGTCTACTGAGTTGCTTGTATCAATTGAAATCAAAAATCCCTGTAGATTTTGATCTTGCTGCCCACACAGACGAAAGAAAAATGGCCCTAAGGCACTTGGATTCTTTGTCTGAGAACGACGTGGTGATTTATGACAGGGGCTATTTCTCTTACGTTATGCTGTATGCGCATATCAAGCAGAATGTACATCCGGTCTTTAGATTAAGAACAAAGGCACATGGTGTTGTTGATACATTCATCGCCAATGATGAAACAGACAAAGTGGTTAACATTGTGCCCAACAAAAAAAATAAACTTATCATACTTGAAAAATATGCCGACAATAATTGTAAGCCACTGGCATTACGCCTGGTGAAATATACAGTTTGCGGAACCACGTACATTTTAGGGACCACGCTATTTAATCAGCAGTATACAATCAAAGACCTTAGTGATGTCTATCATGCGAGATGGGGAATAGAGGAACTCTATAAAATTTCAAAAAATCTGATGGTTGTAGAGGACTTCCATGGCCAAACAGAGCGTGGCGTAAAACAAGAACTCTTCGCCCATTTTGTGCTCATCACATTAACAAGAATATTTTCTAACCACAGCGAAACAGGCTTCAATTCACAAACCGCGCATGATAGTGACCAACCAACCATAAAGGCCAATTTTAAAAACTGCTTAATCACAGTTGCTAGAAATATCGAAGGACTGTTATTACGCCAAGCGACTATATTGGTTGAAACCATTAACCACATTAGGGTGAGTATATTCTCGTGCCGGCAAAAGATTCGCCCTAATAGATCCTACGAACGACGCTCAAGAAAACCAATAGGAAAATGGAAACCCCCAAAGCTTGCGAAACCCATCAATGAAGTTCCAGCTATAATTCAATAGCTTGGCTCAGTTATGAATTGCCTAAAGCCATTTTCTTAAGTGAATGGGTTATTTTACTAAGTGAATGCCATTGCCTTGAAGGGGGCTGAGTAGCAGCCTTCTAAGAAGGCTGCTAACGTTATCCCACTTGTCATTTATGTATTGAATCGAAAACCTTCCTGCCTCGACTCTTCTTTTTCTTGATATTTGACATACTTGCGTATGATTTCTTCGTCTATTCCTACCGTATCTACACAATAACCCCTCGCCCAAAAATGATTGCCCCAGTACGGCTTTTGCTTTAAATGGGGAAATTGACGAAATACCTGTATGGCTGTTTTTCCTTTTACTGTACCTAATAATTTTGATACAGACTCTTTCGGCGGCATTGATACCAGCAAATGTACATGATCGCATTGAATGTTCAGCTCCTCAACTTCACATCCCATACGACCACAATACACATGTATCGTTTTGTACAACTCCTCTGCTATCGGGCCGGTTAATATTCGAAATCGATACTTCGGCACCCATACTATGTGGTATTTACAACACCAAATAACGTGCGATAATCTTTTAAATCTGCTCATGGTATTCCTCTTGTTGATGTTATGGGGATAACCCAACAGGAGATATCATGTGTAGATTTTTATGACAACGGCATAGCCATTGCCCAGGCCACCGCCTAAGGCGGTGGATATACAAGACTGATTATAAATGACAGGGCTATAATGATTCCAACAAGTGCAACTTTAAGGCTCACAGGGAAGTGATCCAATTCATTATTGAGTC
>QIJM01000206.1 GCA_003232445.1 Paraglaciecola arctica | reverse complement strand
AATATTTACCAAAACGGCCGCTCTTTAATTCCATATTGGATTGGCACTTATCACATTCAAGCAGAGGCCCTTCGTAACCTTTGATCTTAAAGGTGCCTTTTTCGACATAAATGCCTTCACATGTTGGCGTGTTGCCACATACGTGTAACTTGCGAGTCTCATCCACCAAATAGCTATCCATAGCCGTACCGCACACTTCACAACGACGTTTTGAGCGTAATACTTCGGTCTCTAATTCTTCTTCATCTTCAACCTTGATGACTTCATCACCCGAGGTCAAATTCATTGTGCCTGTGCATCGTTCTTTAGGCGGTAAACTGTAACCAGAACAACCCCTAAAAACACGCCTGTACTAGCTGTGCGAACATTCATTGGACGTTCACATTTACCGCAAGCAATATCAGTAGGAACCGCTTGATTTAAACGCATGCCGCCTTCTTCAGGCGATTTTCCAGCAACAATTAGCTTCTGCTCAAAATCCACATAAAAATCGTCTAACACACCTTTCCATGACGTTTTTCCTTCGGCTATTTCATCCAGCTGCTGTTCCATATTCGCTGTAAAATCATAACCAATCAGATCATCAAAATGTTCCATTAATCGATCGTTTACAATCTCACCCATTTTTTCAGCATAGAATCGCTTACTTTCAATTCTGGCATAACCTCTATCTTGAATGGTAGAGATGATACTGGCATAAGTAGAAGGACGACCAATGCCACGTTTTTCTAATTCTTTAACCAATGACGCTTCATTAAAACGCGCCACAGGTTTGGTAAAGTGTTGTTTAGGATCAAGGGCTTTAAGATCTAAATTCTCGCCTTCTTTCACATCAGGCAACAATAAGTCTTCTTCACCTTTTTTACGCTGCGGGTTTTGTACTTTAGTCCAACCATCAAACTTCAGTACACGACCTTTTGCGGTCAGTTCAAAATCACCAGCTTTGACTCTAATGGTGCTAGCATCATATTTAGCTGGGGTCATCTGGCATGCAACAAACTGACGCCAAATTAATTCGTATAAGCGTTGAGCATCACGCTCTACATCAGTGATTGATTCGGATTTAATTAATACATTAGATGGGCGGATAGCTTCATGAGCCTCCTGCGCGCCTTCTTTACTCCCATATTTAATTGGGTTTTCTGGTAAGTAGTTGTTACCAAAATTATCGTTAATATAATCGCGACAGCTATCCACCGCTTCTTTGCCCAAATGGGTAGAATCAGTACGCATGTAGGTAATATGACCTCCTTCGTACAACCGCTGCGCCATCATCATGGTTTTTTTCACACCAAAGCCTAAACGAGTACTTGCGGCTTGTTGCAAAGTAGAGGTAATAAAGGGCGCAGAAGGTTTACTTTGAGTCGGCCTAGATTCACGGCTAACTACTTGATAATTGGCGCTTTGTAAGAAGCCTACCGCCTTATCAGTTTGAGCTTTATTAACGGGTTTAAATGCGGCGCCATTCTCTTTGACCACTTGCATGCGCAAATTTGTTTGTTTTACGGTATTTAAGTCTGCATGCAGATCCCAAAACTCTTCTGGCACAAAGGCTTTGATTTCCCGTTCACGCTCGACAACTAAACGCACAGCAACAGATTGAACACGCCCAGCAGACAAGCCTCTTGCGACTTTTTTCCACAACAATGGCGACACCATAAAACCCACAACTCGATCCAGAAAACGTCTGGCTTGTTGGGCATTGACCATTTCGATGTTCAATTTTCCAGGATGAGAAAAGGCTTCTTGAATAGCGTTTTTAGTGATTTCGTTAAATACCACCCGCTGAAAATCTTTGCCCGGTTCGTCAATTAACTCACGTAAGTGCCAAGCAATGGCTTCTCCTTCCCTATCCAAATCCGTTGCGAGATAGACAGTGTCGGCATTTTTTGCCAATTTTTTAAGTTCATTGACAACTTTTTCTTTGCCTTCAAGTACATCGTAATGCGCCTGCCAATCATTTTTAGGGTCGATACCCATGCGATCAACTAACTTTTTATAATCATACTCGTGTAAATAGTTTTCACGCTTTTTATCAGAGAGGAGTTTGAGTTCTTTTGCTGGTTTTTTAGGCGCAACTTTACCCACAGCCTTGTGAGGAAGATCCCGAACGTGACCGACACTAGATTTAACAATAAAATCTTTGCCGAGATATTTATTAATCGTTTTTGCCTTTGCCGGTGATTCGACAATGACTAGATGTTTTGCCATAAATTGATTTTAACCTTTGATTTTTATAGGTGTTTATTGGTTAGGCAGACGCTACTGCACGTTTACCTCTTTAAAATGCTTTTTAACATATATCGACAAACTGAATATAAAACAAGTTCTTCTTCATACTTATCTAATATTTTTTTTAACCGAGGCTTTTACTGCTCACTTTTTAAACAGCTAGATTGGCAGAACAAACAAAAACAGTATAATGCTCAAAAATTCGTTTTTTGAAAGTGATTTAAGGCAATAAATATCGGGTTTAAGTAACCCAATTGCCATGGATAAAAAAATAACAGAGGTTTAGATGAAACAGTTTGAAGCCAATTTTGATGGACTAGTAGGACCGACTCATAATTATGCAGGGTTATCATACGGTAACGTAGCGTCGTTGAGTAATGCTAGCGCTTCAAGCAGCCCTAAACAAGCCGCTAAGCAAGGGTTAAAAAAAATGAAGGCTCTGACTGACCTTGGCATGATTCAAGGTGCCCTAGCGCCACAGGAGCGCCCTGACATTGCCTCGCTGCGCAGATTAGGCTTTAGTGGAACCGATGCCAATGTTTTAGCCATGGCCGCTAAACAGGCTCCGGCTATTTTTCAAGCATGTTGTTCAGCGTCGAGTATGTGGACAGCCAACGCAGCAACTGTCTCACCTAGTGCCGATACAAACGATGGAAAAATTCACTTTACCCCAGCAAACTTGACCAATAAATACCATCGTTCACTAGAGCCACAAATCACAGGTAAAATTCTGCAAGCGACCTTTTCCAACAAAGAGCATTTTACTCATCATACTCACTTACCTGATAACGAACACTTTGGTGATGAAGGTGCCGCTAACCACACACGCCTTTGTAGCGAATATGGCAAAACAGGTCTAGAAATGTTTGTTTATGGGCGTCATGCTTTTGATACCAGTCAACCCGCACCTAAAAAATTCCCTGCCCGTCAAACACTAGAAGCGAGTCAGGCGGTGGTTAGATTACACGGACTTAAAGATGAGAATGTGGTCTATGTTCAACAAAACCCAGATTTAATTGACCAAGGTGTGTTTCATAATGATGTCATCGCCGTGGGTAATCAAAATGTGTTGTTCTATCACGAACAAGCTTTTTATCAATCATCACAAGCGATAACCGAAATAAAACAAAAATTTGTCGGCGATGACTTGCACTTTATTTGTGTAACAACTGATGAAGTCAGTGTGCAAGACGCGATTAAAAGTTATTTATTTAACACCCAAATTATCACCCTGGCTAATGGTGACATGGCAATTATTGCGCCTACAAATTGCCAAGAAAACCCTGC
>QIJM01000609.1 GCA_003232445.1 Paraglaciecola arctica | reverse complement strand
TCTAACTTTCAAAATTGGCTGGGGTAGCTGGACTCGAACCAACGAATGACGGGATCAAAACCCGTTGCCT
Organism: Paraglaciecola arctica; assembly: GCA_003232445.1. Classification (GTDB taxonomy): domain Bacteria; phylum Pseudomonadota; class Gammaproteobacteria; order Enterobacterales; family Alteromonadaceae; genus Paraglaciecola; species Paraglaciecola arctica_A. The sequence continues at coordinate 3,313 of QIJM01000609.1, read as the reverse complement.
TACCACTTGGCTATACCCCAATTAAACTAGTAAATTTATGCTTGGATCTGACTATGTAAAAGGGAAGTATTAACCCCATTTGCAACAAAACTTGTACTGCCTTCTGGTAACAGAGCTTGAACATTTAACGCTTCTTGACGATGCTCAAATATTGCAAATACACATGCGCCTGTGCCGGTCATCCTCGACGGCGAGTATTCTAACAACCAGTGTAATGCTTTTGCAACATCCGGATAGCGTTCACAAACTAATTTTTGGCAATCATTATGGGTGTTGGCAAAACTATAATCGTTAAAGTTCACTTTTGCTGTATTTCTAGGCAGGTTAGGCAAAGAAAAAATCTCTGCTGTGGATACGTGGCTATCGGGAATTAATACTAAATAGGTTTTTGTTGGAAGACTCACCTGTTGCAGCTTCTCACCTACACCCTCGGCAAAGGCGGTTTTTCCGTGAATAAAAATAGGTACATCTGCACCTAGGATTAAGCCTAGTGTGGCTAACTTGGCTTCACAAAGACGGCAATCCCAAAGTTGATTTAGCACTAACAACGTTGTTGCGGCATTCGAAGAGCCTCCGCCTATACCACCGCCCATCGGTAAACGTTTTCTAAGATGGATATTACAGCCTAGGCCTTTAGATTTGCTATCTGGCAAGCTCTGTTTTAATAACAATGCCGCTTTAATAATCAAATTATCTTGAACAGCGACTCCGGCAATGGGATCCGCTAAGGTGATTTTATCAGAGGGATTGACCTCGAAGGCCAGCTCATCACCATAGTCGAGGATTTGAAATAAACTTTGTAATTGATGGTAGCCATTTTTGTATCGGCCATTAATGTGTAAAAATAAATTGAGTTTGGCTGGGCTTGGCCACCAGCTCAAGGATTGTTTATTCATGCAAATCCCATTCATTAACTCGGATTAACAGTTGGCTGTTGTTGAGACTATTATGTAGTACCACTTTATGCGGCAACCAAATTTTATCTACCAATTTATAGTTGTCATAGTTAATCAACCAGTTTTCGCAATTATTGCAGATAGGTTGCAATTGGCTGACCCAGCCTTGCTCACTTGTTAGCACCTGATCGTTGTTCTGATGTTGTCCTTTTATCCAAAAACGCAATTTTTCTACGGGTATTTGCCAACCTGTAACACGCCAAATTAAATGACTAGGGTTAGAATCTTGATAAGTTTCATCGCTAGCAACCAAGGTGACACCGTTTTCATCGCCCTGCATATTTAGCAGTGAGGTGCCGATAATAGAGGTCAAGTTGATCTGGTACTTTTGTTGTGTTTGCTGCCATCTAAAGTTAGCGCTTTTATTTTTCTTTTCGGGGCTTTTAAAACCTAGTTTTCCCTTAATCAACCAGTGTTTTTGTTGCTCTAAAGACAATTGATGAGCCGATGAATTTAAACTAACTGTTGGCCGAGGGGGAGCAGCACAACTAGCCAGAAAAAAAATAAGGATAAGGGCAGATAAAGTTTGTTTTATATAGGGGCGATTAACTAACACAGTTTGAATAACGCTCTTCAAATGAAAAACTCGATTGAGGCAATAGAAACATACAAGTGACATCGCTTTCAATAGTTTTACCTTTTGCGTACAATGCCGCCACTTAATTAGCTCTTTGTTGTAGTTTACCTAATCACTCCATGACCCTAATCGCTTTTGGTATTAATCACAAAACAGCTCCAATTGAATTGCGTGAAAAAATAGCATTTTCACCCGATGCAATAGTGCAGGCGCTGGCATCTTTGCGGCAAGAAACGGGCGCTACCGAATCTGTGATTGTGTCAACTTGCAATAGAACCGAGGTTTATGCACAGCTTGATGATAAACAGACACATAATATTGGCACATGGCTAGCTAATTTTCATGGTGTGCAACCAAAAGAATTACAAAATAACAGTTACCTTTATACCGAACAGCAAGCAGCCAATCACATTATGCGTGTGGCCTGTGGGTTAGACTCACTGATGTTAGGCGAGCCACAAATCTTAGGGCAAGTGAAACAAGCATTTGCCGACGCGAAAAACTCTGGCGTGATCAAGGGTGACTTTGAACGGTTGTTTCAACATACTTTTTCGGTGGCAAAAAGAGTACGCAGTGAAACAGATATTGGTGCCAATGCTGTGTCTGTGGCTTACGCGTCGGTGCAATTAGCCAAACATATTTTTTCATCGCTGGAAAAAAGCAGGGTGTTATTAATTGGCGCTGGCGAAACCATTGAACTGGTAGCCAAACATTTGTACGAACAAAACGTTAAATCATTAACTGTTGCCAACCGCACCTTAGCGCGAGCTCAAGCCATTGCAGAGCCTTTAAATGCATCAGTGTTGACATTGGCGCAGATCCCTCAGCATTTAAAAGACGCCGATATCGTCATCAGCTCAACCGCCAGTCAATTACCAATTTTAGGCAAAGGGTTAGTGCAAAGCGCGTTAAAAGAGCGTAAACATAAACCTATATTTTTAGTGGATTTAGCCGTACCTCGTGATGTTGAAGCAGAAGTGGGCGAATTGGATGATGCCTATTTATATACAGTGGATGATTTACAGCAAATAGTAGAAAAAAACGTAGCCAACCGACAAGATGCAGCTGCGCTTGCGGATGAAATGGTGGCGCAGCAAGTACAACAATTTATGCGTTGGCAACAAAGCCAAACGTCGATTGACGTATTAAAAAGGTTTCGTGATCAAAGTGAGTTACAGCGAGATACCTTAGTCAGTAAAGCGCTAAATCAGCTTGCAGATGGCAAAGAAGCTGAACAAGTGATCATTGAACTCGCCAATAAATTAACCAATAGTCTTATTCATGCACCTACTAAAGCTTTAAAAAATGCAGCCAGTGAACAAAATTCACAGCAGCTAGCACTACTAGAAGATGCATTAGCCTTAAAAAAATCAGATAATTAGCGGCTAACCTAGTCCGCGTACAGGAATATAATGAAAGAATCGGTTCAACGAAAATTAGAAATTTTGGACGAGCGCTACGAAGAGGTGCAAGCTTTATTAGGTGAGAGCGAAATCATTGTCATTGCAGATCAAGACAGATATCGAGGCCTGACCAAAGAATACTCACAGTTAGAAGGTGTGGTGAAGTGTTTTCGGGATTATCAACAGGCTCAGCAAGACTTTGAATATGCACAGGAAATGATGCAAGAAAACGACGCTGAAATGCGTGAAATGGCGCAAGAAGAATATAAAGCAGCTAAACAAAGTATCGAAGAATTCACTCAAGAACTACAAGTATTATTGTTACCTAAAGATCCTAACGACGAAAGTAATTGTTTTGTGGAAATACGTGCTGGGGC
>QIJM01000599.1 GCA_003232445.1 Paraglaciecola arctica | reverse complement strand
AAGGAGTACCATGTCTACAAACTATGCTGCATAGGGCGTTAAACCCAACTACCACCTAATAGCTAGCAACCTATTCATTTGCGATTTAGGGGGCTTTCGAGGACTAAAATAAGACTGCAAAGCGTGCCACTATGAGCGCAGTCAGCAGTTAATAACATCAACATCAATGAGCGTGCCAATGGCACCTTAGGAGCCTAAAGTGTCCATCCAAAGCAGATTTAATTTGTTTAATTTTGCAGATCCCAAAATTAATTTTGCAGATCCCAAAATTAAAACACTGCACATTACTTGGTTTGCGTTTTTTCTTACCTTTTTAGTGTGGTTTAGCCACGCACCTTTGATGGTGTTTATTAAAGAAGCGTTTGATCTGAGTACAGCTCAAGTAAAAGCTTTATTGATCTTGAATGTTGCTTTGACCATCCCAGCGCGGATTGCCGTCGGTATACTTGTCGATAAATTTGGCCCTCGTCACGTATTCAGCGGCTTGTTGATCAGTTCATCATTCATTTGTTTTGGTTTTGCTCTAGCTAATAGTTATGCTCAACTCGCATTGTTCCGCTTCTTACTTGGTTTTGTAGGTGCAGGTTTTGTGATTGGCATTCGTATGGTGGGGGAGTGGTTCCCTGCCAAACAAGTAGGTATTGCTGAAGGTATTTATGGCGGTTGGGGTAACTTTGGCTCTGCGGCAGGGGCTATGACCTTACCGACTATTGCTTATATGTTTGGCGGCGATGATGGCTGGCGTTACGCATTAGCACTGACCGGTGTTTTCACGCTTATTTATGGTTTTTTCTATTTCTCGCAAGCCAGAAACACACCTAAAGGCTCAACCTACTTTAAACCTAAAAAATCAGGGGGTCTTGAGGTCACAACTAAACGTGACTTCTTCTTTTATCTGGCCATCAATGTGCCCATGTATTTAGCCCTTGGTGTATTGGCTTGGAAATTATCTCCTGCAGGCGTTAGCTTGTTTTCAGACGCTGCAATGTATTCGTTGTGGACGGCATTAGCTGTATTATTTATCTTTCAGACAAGTCAAATCTATAGAGTGAACAAAGAAAACTTAGAGCATGGGGTGCCAGAGCTAGAAAAATATAAGTTCAAGCAGGTTGCCATACTCAGTCTCGCCTACTTTGTCACCTTTGGTTCTGAGTTGGCGGTTGTTTCAATGTTGCCATTGTTTTTTCTTGATACCTTTGCGGGTTTAAGTCCAGTAAAAGCAGGATTGCTCGCTTCAGGTTTTGCATTTATGAATCTTGTGGCACGTCCCACTGGTGGGTGGTTATCGGATAAATTTGGCCGACGCAGAAGCCTGATGATTTTTGTCGGTGGTCTGTCAATTGGCTACTTTACCTTAGCCCAAATAGATGGCACCTGGTGGATAGCTGTAGCAGTGATATCTACCATGATGTGTTCTTTTTTCGTACAAGCCGGTGAAGGGGCTGTTTTTGCTATTGTGCCCTTGGTAAAGCGCCGTATGACAGGGCAAATCGCCGGTATGACGGGGGCTTACGGTAATGTTGGCGCGGTCACCTATTTAACTGTTTTATCATTTGTTGACTACAGCACCTTCTTTTTAGTGATTGCAGCGTCTGCAATAGTGATATTCTGTGCATGCTGGTTTTTAGATGAACCTCAAGGGCAAATGGCCGAAGTTGCCGCTGATGGCAGTGTACACTTAATTGACGTCAGCTAATTCAGGGATTTTTGAATAAAGTGGATCAGCAATATTGTCGATTCACTCTGGTTTGAAAACTGGAAAGAAGAGTATTATGACCAAATCATTAGTCAAACAGGTAAAAGAACTGCAAAAAGGCAGCGGATTTTTGTGTGTCGACCTTGGTTACGGATCTATTGCAGGGATTAAACCTATCAATGAAGATGCGGTTCAAGCCCATATACCGGATACTCAATACGCACTGGTTAATAAGGGTGTCAGTGTAGTGATTGCTGACGGTGTAAGCAGTGCTGAAGCCGGACGAGAAGCGAGTCAATATTCGGTTTCCACATTTATTGAAGAATACTTTCGCACTCCTGATACATGGTCAGTGAAACAAGCAGGGCAAAAAACACTTTCAGCCATCAATCTTAATCTTTTCAAAAAAAGTCATGCGTTCACCCAGCAAGAGAAAGGATTTTTATGCACCTTTACAGGGTTGGTGATTAAGTCGCGCACCGCGCATTTTTTCCATGCTGGCGACTCAAGATTGTATCTTTATAGAGATGGCGAACTGAGCCAGCTCTCCCGTGATCACACAGTAAACATTGGCGGCGGTAACAATATTCTGGCTCGTGCTGTTGGTATGGACAATATGTTACAAATTGATTATGGCAAATCGCCTATAGAACAAGGTGATTATTTGCTGTTAAGCACTGATGGCGTACATGATTTTGTTAATCAAGAGCGTTTATTAAGCACCCTAGGATCAGGCATGACGGCTCAACAAATGTGCGATAAGCTGATTGAAACAGCGCTAAGTGCTAATAGCGACGATAATATAAGCTGCGCGATTGTCCAAATCAACAGCCTGGCAAATGAAAGCCGAGATGATCTGAATGCCAAATTAACTCGTTTGCCGTTTCCCCCAGAACTCGAACCTGGCATGAAGCTGGATGGGTATAAAATCGATAGGGAATTGTTCGCTAGCAGTCGCAGTCAAGTTTATTTGGTGACAGACTTGCAAACAGGCGTACAAATGGTCATGAAAACGCCCTCTATCAATTTCCAAGATGACGTCCATTATATTGATAGGTTTATTCAAGAGGAATGGATCGGCAAACGCATAAAGAGTTCACATGTAGTGAATATCATTACCCAAAATCGCGAGCGTACTTGTCTTTACTATTTGATGGAACATGTACCGGGTTTATCACTGGATAAATGGATGCAGAATAATCCATTACCTACGCCCAAAAAGGCTATTGGCATTGTCAAACAAATTGCCAAAGCACTTAAGGCTTTTCATGTTACTGAAACTATTCACCAAGATCTTAAGCCCGCCAATATTATAATTGATGACGACATGCAGGTAAAAGTCATCGATTTTGGTTCGGTATATGTGGCTGGGATCGCTGAAATTTTTATTCCACTTGAGCATGAGGGAGCCTTGGGAACGGCAAGTTATTCCGATCCCCATTACCTTCAAGGAAAGAACACCGGTGTGCAGGGAGATATCTACGCACTCGCCACCATTACCTACGAGTTGTTTACTGGGCATCTACCTTTTGGTGAGAAAATTGAACAATGCTTCAGCACCCATGATTTTGATAAGCTACGCTATATTCCTGCCAGTACACATAATCCGGTCATTCCCATATGGTTTGACCGAGCCCTCTAGAGCTCGCAAAACGTTACTTGCGCTTGCAAGACTTTATTGACGATGTCACTCAACCCAATCCTATTTTTCTACAAGACGATCCTAAAGTACAGAAGAGTCGCGGGCTGCTATTTTGGCAATTGATGTCAGCTTTTTGGGTGGCTCTGCTGGTACTGGTAGTTATCTTATTTTCAACATCAGGATAATAAAAAACCTCTAGCGACATTCGCAGAGATTTGCTCTGTGTTTCAGTGCTTAAACAATACCCTTATACCAACGACAAATGATGTCTCATCAAACACGAAAGTTTTGCCAAGGTCCTGTTATCGCAACCGTCCGTGTAGGCGAATAAAGATTCACGAAAAGTACGCTTCCATCTGGTGAAAAACATGCGCCAGCAGGCTCAGTTGACCAACGTACCCGAGCAAAATCATAAATATGTCCATCGGGTGTAATGCCCTTTATCTGATTGTTGACCGTATTCTGATCCTCACACACTATCAAATGATGGTTTGGTGCCACACAGATGTTGTCCCCATAGTTGAATGTAACCTTATCAGCACTTTCAACAAACAAACTTAGCTGGCCAGGATAGTTTGCTTCTTTTGGCTTACCCTCATATCTAGAAGGGATATATTTCATTATCTGGCCAAGTTGTTTAGCTCCGCCATTAGAACAACAAAAATACAGTTCATTTGTTGCCCAATGTATACCCTCTCCTTTTGCAAACAAGGCGGCACCTTTTGCATAACCTTGCTGTCTTAAATCATCATTTGGGCTTTGCACATCAGTTAAGTCAATCCACTGCACATCATAGCTTTTATCCATTTGCATCGTGGCAGTGTCCCAATTACGTGTATCAAACTTTGCATTTTGAATGATCGCAAGCGCTTGTAAACGACCACCTGCATGCAAATTTTGCGGTATTTTCGGGATAAATCGATAGAACAAACTGTCACTACGATCCTCAGTTAGGTAGACGATGTTGGTGTGGGGATCAATACAAGCCGCCTCATGATTGAACCGCCCCATTTCTACAATAGGTTTGGCTTTTATTAAGGACGTTGCATTCGCAGGTACTTCAAACACATAGCCGTGATCCCGTCCGTTCTCATCAGAAGCCTTTAACACAGATTCCTCACAAGTTAACCAGCTATTCCATGGAGTAATGCCACCTGAGCAGTTCCTGATCGTGCCAATTAGCGACATAAACTGACGCTCTAAGCGCTTTGTTTTTACGTTATAAATGAGATTGCTAGTACCACCAGGTAATGCCTGTTGCTGGCGATTGGTATCATAAGCAAAATCGAGGGTGCTTTTATCTGCATGGGCTAGATTTTCTTGCGAGGGGCTCAATGATGACAGTTCATGATTGCGAACTAAAACCACTCTGTCTTCATCTAATGGAAAGCAGCCCATCCCATCGGCTCGGTCGGGAACTGTTAGACCGTCTGACATAGTCTCGCCCAGAGCTGATATTATTTGATATGAAAAGCCAGAAGGCAAATCAAGTATGCCTTCTGGGTCGCTGACTAATTTGCCGTAACCCAATGTTTTAGAAAGTAGTTGGTTAAAAAGGCCTGCTTCTCCAGCCAAGATATGTCGTGAAAGTCCAGTAAAAGCTAAAGCGACTAAACCTTGATTAAACGTTCTTCTTGAAACCATTCCATCACCGTTTTATTAATTTGTTCGTTAAACTCAGGTGCAATCTTTCATTCCACTGTTTTTGTCTGTCATTAACCCTTCAATAATCTGCGCATACTATTTATTGAGAATAATGACTCCTAACAGTAATGTTACAACATTCTCACTCTTCTTTATTACATTATGTTGTTTTTGTACTATTATTTCAGTGATATGTGTTATTTTCCTCCTTATTCGAGTGATATGTGTGAATTAAATACTAGTTTGAATGATATATTTAACAGTGGTGCCGCTAAATTACGACAATGAAGCCCTTGAAGAGCACAAGGCAAATCTATTGGATGAAGGTGTACCAACGTTTAACAAAGTCATTCGAAACTTTAAGTTCAACCCGCCACCTGAATAACTATTTAGGATGGATTGGTATTAATAGTCAACTAACTTGCATTCAATTCTATTGGGGTTTCCTGTCTATCAAACACCACATAACGCATAACATTGTTGCCAGTCATAATGTCATCGGTCATTTTGTTTAGGTAGGGTTCGGCGTCTTCACTGGTTGGCGCTTGTTTCTTGTCACCGCTTAAACTGGCAATAAACATGAAGTCCCAATTTTTGTTTATATCATCTGCTTCTTTCACTAAGTCTGCAAAGGTATTAATTTCTTCAGGTAATTTATCGACCACCATAGTCGGTTCGATGGTGCCCTTTTTATCATCTTGTTTACGACTCTTGTTGGTCGCCGTTGCGCTAGCAAACAAAAACAACAAACGCTGCGGATCGGGTTGTTCGTTTGCCATAGATAATAAATCGCTGAACATAGAAATCATGATGGGTAA
>QIJM01000513.1 GCA_003232445.1 Paraglaciecola arctica | reverse complement strand
CACCCATTGGGTGATGGACGGTTTTGTCACTAACCATTATACAGCCAAGGCTTTCTGCGGTTTAGGGGTTTCTATCTGCGGATTGGGGTAATCTATAAGCTATTATTAGTATCTGCAGTGCATTCGTACGGGATCAAACCACAATTTTGTGAACAGGAATGAATAAGGTTTGCTTTTATGACCGCACATACTAAAAAGTGATATATAACCATGCCTGTACGCTGCATTTACTCGATACACCTGCCGACAGCTCGACTAACCATGCACAAGCCATTCACTGTAAGATATGCAATCGCATTTGACTTACGAGGTAGATATGCACTTTGAATACAACGACAAGGTTAAGGTGACTCTGATTAAGGAGCCTCTGATTTATTCTGAGTGAAGCAGGTTGAGATTTATAATTTTCAAGAGCAAGGCGGTGAGAATCGGGGGCAGACCCGAATGGCACTAAGTTAAGGGGCTTTACCACTAATTTAATCAATGGGTTAAGCCTTATTTGAAGCGGTTTTAGAAGGTTTAAATTCGATGCTAAATAGGCTTAACTTAGTACCATTCGGGGCAGACCCCAATTAAATTAAGGCTATAACAGCATCGAAGACTTCCGCGGCGCCGCCATCCCCAATGTAACCGACTGGCAATACCTGGATTTAAACTATGAAACCATCGCCAGCATTGATGAAGATAAATGCATCGAATGCGGGCTTTGTCATATAGTTTGTGAAGATACCTCCCACCAGGCCATCCGCGCCAGCAAAGATAGCAACGGCAAGCGCAGCTACACGGTAATTGATGATGAGTGTGTTGGCTGTAACCTATGTGAACTGGTTTGCCCGATGCCCGATTGTATTAGTATGGTGGAGGTGGAGAATGGAAAGGGTTATTTGAATTGGGGTGGGCATCCTAATAATTTAGGAGGGGAGGGGTGATTTTGTTGGGTATGTATTGTTATTTTGACACTTTGTGTTTAATAAGATGGCGGCATCACCCCTTGTTTGGTGGCCAAAGTAACTATGCCACTACAGTGAGTATTTAAACCGATTGAAAGGGGATGGTACCTCGTAAGATTAAAAGGTACCGTCCCCGCAACCTTTCACCTAAAAGGTACCGTCCCCGGGACCTTTCGATAATAACATTATAGTGTTATAATAAGCACTATGAAAAGATTAATAACATCATGATGTCACTTATTACAGTATCGAAAGCACAAACCAGTCTCACCAAATATATGCGGGCCAGGCGGTTAGATATGGGCTTAACACAAGAAGGTCTTGCTGAACGATCTGGTGTTAACCTGCGTACACTTCGCAAGTTTGAACAAAAAGGTTTAATTTCTCTGGAACCATTTCTAAAGCTTGCAATGGTGCTCGGATGCCTTGAAAACTTTGTCAATGCTGCCGAGCTTTCTAAAACCGAATTTGCATCTATTGATGATGTGCTCAAAGACAACAACGTAAAAACACCAAAAAAAGGATGGCGTAAATGAGCCTGTTCCTCTCTTTAAAAGAAATAAAGGTGGGTCTTAATTTTGGAGAAAACACATTAGCTGTTGGCCGTTTAGCCAGTCGCAATAGAAAGATTTACTTTGAATATGATGCAACATTTCTTAGCAATGGCCTGAATATATCACCTCTGGGGCTACCCTTCAAAGCAAGTGTTCAAACATTTGACCCGCATTTATTCGAAGGATTACCAGGAGTTTTCAATGATAGCCTGCCGGATGGCTGGGGACGCTTATTGCTAGACCGCTTGCTGCGCAGAAAAAATATCTTAAAAGAAGAAATCTCTCCTCTTGATCGCCTGGCATATGTGGGCTTTACAGGTATTGGCGCGCTAGTTTATGAACCCAATTATGATATGGAAACTACCAGTAAGCGCATAATTCTTGATACTCTTTCTGCCGATACCCAAAAGGTATTGGATGGCGAAGCCGAAGATGTACTTCAAGAGCTTCTTGCCTTAAACGGATCATCAACCGGAGCAAGGCCAAAAGCACTCATTTGTGTTGATGAAGAGCGTAAAAAAATTGTTCATGGCAAACATACGCTAGCGGATAATTTTCAATATTGGTTGGTTAAGTTTGCCAATAGCATGGATGGCATAGATGCTGGCGCCATAGAATATGTGTATTCGATCATGGCGAAAGAAGCTGGACTTACAATGACAAAAACACACCTGTTCCCCTCATACCAAAGTGCAGGATATTTTGCTACACAGCGTTTTGATAGAACAGAAAAACAACGATTCCATGCACATACAGCTTGCGGACTATTACATTCTGATTTTAGAACGCCATCTCTGGACTATGAGGATTTACTCAGCCTAACCCACGTTCTAACACGAGACGTACGCGAAGTTGTAAAGATGTACCGTCTAGCGGTATTTAATGTTCTTTCTCATAATCGTGATGACCATAGCAAGAATTTTACATTCCTTATGGATGCCAGTGGCGAGTGGAAGCTTTCACCAGCCTATGACTTAACTTTCTCTTCCGGCCCACGCGGTGAGCAAAGCACGATGGTTATAGGTGAAGGCCAAAAACCTGGCCTTGAGCATTTAATCAAGCTTGGCTTAGATGCCAAAATTGAGCGTACAAAAATTGATGAAATTGTCGAGCAAACACGACAGGCACTAAGCCAGTGGATGGTATTGGCAAAAGAGTATGGCGTTAGTCGGGAAAATATTGAATTGATTAACAGCAAGATTCGAACAAACTCTTAAAATGGAAGCCTTGTGCCGGTAGTTACCCAGGGCGCGCCACATTAGTACTTGGCTAGATATTATTTTACCAGGTGGCTGCGAGGCAAAATACAAGACCTGACCCCGTATTTTGCCGTATTTTGTTTTGTGTAGAGAAGTATTCTGATCCAAATGGGCAAGTATTCTCCTGATCACTGCCGGATCTTCAATACTGGCTATGATTTTGATGTCGCCACCGCAATCACTACAAGTCTCTACATCAATATCAAAAACCCGTTTCAATCGCTGTGCCCAAGTTATTGCCATGGATGGCATGTATGCCGGTTTGCAGGAGCAAAACCGGTCATTGAAGCGTGTTTCTCGGCGATAGCTTGGTCTACTGCCTCATTCGGAGCTTTAACCTTTTCCCCCTACCACGCTTTGCCGGTGTGATCAGTGCCCGATACTTACTATTCGGTGCGAACACACCATGGAAACGTGTCAGGTTAACCCT
>QIJM01000522.1 GCA_003232445.1 Paraglaciecola arctica | reverse complement strand
AACTTACAACCAACTGACTATTTTTTAAACACTTTGATGGGTTTATTTTCACATACCAGCGATATATAAAAAATAAACTCATCAAATATGTTAATAAAGAAAATAAGGAGGGGGGGGGAAAGACAAACTAAGAAACCAAAAAATAAAAAGGCGCATTATTTAAAATAATGCGCCGCATCGAGATTACATCCAATCGGCGTTACGAATAACCCCCACTGCTATGCCTTCTATATTAAACCGCTGGGTTGCCAAATCGACCTTAATCGGAGAAAACGCCTCGTTTTCAGCATGTAGCAAAACCTGCCTGCCTTTTTTCTCGAGCCGCTTTACTGTGACGTCTTCATCCACTCTAGCTACCACCACCTGACCATTGTGTACGTCAGTAGTGCGATGAACAGCTAACAAATCGCCATCCAAAATACCAATATCTTTCATACTCATACCATTCACTCGAAGCAAAAAATCAGCACTGGGCTTAAACAAACTAGGATCCACTCGATAATGCCCCTCAATATGTTCTTCAGCCAAAATAGGTTCGCCTGCAGCAACTCGACCAATCAAAGGCAAGCCAAGCTCTTCGAGTTGGTCTTCAAGCGGTGTATTCAACTTAATACCACGAGACGTGCCGGGCAATATTTCTATTACCCCTTTACGAGCTAGCGCTTTTAAATGTTCTTCCGCTGCATTAGCAGATTTAAAGCCTAATTCCCGGGCGATTTCTGCGCGAGTAGGCGGCATACCTGTATTCAACATTGTATCTTTGATCAGTTGAAGTACTTCTTCTTGTCGTGCAGTTAGTGGACGCATAAACAGCCTGTTCATATATACAGTTCAGTTAGCAGTATATCCCGTTAATTCCTAAGCGCAAACTTTTTCTAAAAAAATCACAGCCGATAAATCCTAAAGGCTGTATTCTGGTCGGAAACACGGACAATCACCCATTATTCTTGCAGATTTCACCCAAATAACTGAATACCTAATGTCAGCCTGAAATAAATCAACAAGGCACTGAAAATTTGTTTCGTAATCTTCCCGAAATATTTGTTAGACCAATCCATCCTAACAATTAGCCACTATCTAAGATTGTTGCAGGGCAATCCTTCCTGCTTTAACCGCCTGTTTAACTAACTTCACCTCTGGTGCCAGTTTAAACAGATCGCCGTTCAATCCCGTGAGACTTCGGGGCACATGACTTAAACGCGCAATTTCTGCATTCGCTTGCATATGCTCAACTTCTCCGTGGGTGGGTATGGCGATTTGTGGGCGTACCCACTCGTACATTTGTTTTAACTCTTCTTGACATGGATGGCCTGAAGCATGGATCGGTAATTTTGACTCGTCAGCCATCAGGGTATTGATTTTGCGGGCTTTATAGGCTTTAAGCAGGTTCTCGATGGGTTTTTCATTGCCGGGTATCACAATAGAGCTGAAAATAACGAGATCACCTTCGTCTAACGATACATTTCGATAAGTGTCTTTGGCCAATTGATTTAATGCGGCTCTTGGCTCTCCTTGGCTACCTGTTGCTACCGCCAACACTTCTTGTGGTAATAAATATCCGGTATTAAACGCATCAAGCACAGGTAAATCATCAGGCCAATGCCCTGTGGCTTTAGCCGCCCCTACTGTGTTTTGTAATGACCGGCCAAACAGCGCAAAGTAACGCCCCGTCTCTTTAGCTATTTTTGCTAAGGTAATCAAACGCGCAATGTTGCTGCTAAAACACCCCACTACAACCCGTCCTTTTGCGTTTACGACGGCTTGTTTTAACCCTGTATAACACTGCTGCTCTGACACAGAATGCCCCTCACGGGTGGCATTGGTTGAGTCACAAACCATGGCTAAGATATTTTGCTTGGCCAATAACTTAAATGGATGAGCATTAAAGGGTTTATCTGTCACTGGCGCTAGGTCAATTTTCCAGTCCGCTGTATGAAAAACACTACCAGCAGCCGTTCTGATCACAAAAGCATGGGGCTCAGGTAATGAATGAGTAATCAACATCCATTCAACGTTAAATTCGCCAATATCTACTCGCTCACCACTGGCGATTTCGATAATCGGAATGTTGTCAGCCAAACCACCACGAGCAAGCTTTCGGCGCAATATTTCTGCAGTATATTTGGTGGTATACACGGGGCATTTAAACTGGCGCCATAAATAAGGCAAAGCACCCAGATGATCTTCATGGGCGTGGGTAATCACAATGCCAGCTAGTTGCTCTTTGCGCTGACTAATAAACCAAGGGTCGGCAGCTACAATGTCATGTTTATGCAGCTCAGAGGTTTTAGATTCAGCTTCTGTACAAAGTGGACTATTGAAAGTAATGCCACAATCCATCATCAACCACTGCCCCGCATGACCATACAGATTCATGTTCATACCTATTTCACCGGTTCCACCTAAGGGCAGAAACCAAAGTTCTTTATCGCTTGGTGTAAGTGACTGAATATTAAATTCCTAATGTAAGTAAATCTGAATTGAGAGTAAGCAACGACCGTAATTGCTGCTATTGGGTTAAAAACCAGACCGTTTAGAGATTGTACGACCTTCTATAATGCCACAATCAATGGAATCAATGGGGTCAGAGACTGACGAATCCCCACAAAATATACATAAAAAACAATGAGATAATTAGAAAATAAAGTGAACATTCATAGTATTTGGTGATCAGATCTATCGCCAAACAAAAATAACCACGGAAAATACTATGAATGTAAAACACGTTTTATCAAAATATTTGTTACGTGTCACGCCAACCATGCACAAAATCCGTCGATTGAGTTTATTAGCTGCCATTGAAAGTACCATTAATGGTGGAGTACTTTCTGTTACGGGATTGGGTCGTAATATTGATAACAGTGCTCTTGAAAAGCATCGTATTAAACGTGTTGACCGGTTATGTAGTCATGTTAATTTACAGCAAGAAATTCCGCTTATTTATAGTCAAATGTGTACTTTTATTGTGGGTCAAAATCAACAAACCATTATTCATGTTGATTGGTCTGATATGGATGATCGCAAGCAGCATTTTCTCATTCGCGCATCGGTTGCCGCTCAGGGACGTTCATTAACGCTTTATGAAGAGATCCACCCGTTGTGCCGAAAAGAAAAACCCAAAACACATCGGTTATTCATGCACAAATTAAAGGAGATGTTACCTAAAAACTGCCACCCGATTATCGTCACAGATGCTGGTTTCAGGATCCCCTGGTTTACACTTATTGAATCACTAGGTTGGGACTTCGTTGGCCGCGTAAGAAATAAAACACATTGTAAAAAGATACGAGATGACACCTGGTTTCCGGTGAAAACGCTGTATCAATCAGGTACTTTGAGGCCTAAAGATTTAGGTATCTATCAACAAGGGATGAAAATCGCTTTTGAGTCTAGGATGATTATCGTATGGCGCAAAGCTAAAGGAAGAAAAGATAAAACGGCGACAGGAGAGCGTGCCAGAAAAAGTAAGAAATCTAGAGCCTGTGCTGAACGAGAAAAAGAACCATGGTTACTGGCAACCTCTCTGAACAAAACACGCTATTTATCAAGAAAGGTCGTAAAAAT
>QIJM01000619.1 GCA_003232445.1 Paraglaciecola arctica | reverse complement strand
TCATTTGCGTCACTGTGATTTCAGCATTTAACACAAGGTGTACCGTCATCACACTATGCTCACCGTCTAGTGACCAAATATGAAAATGATGGCCACCACAAAGCCGATAATCAAATCTGGCCATCTTGCATCCTGCCAAAGTAACGCCTGTATTGGCGATAACATCGTTGGCAGAGAATATCCAGCTGGCATGCATCCACTCATTTCGTTATCTTGCTTTATGATTTAATACAAACATTGTAAAGTCTATACTCGATATAGGGTCAAGTGTTGAAGATACAATTTATGAAAATTGGTGAATTAGCGAGTAGAACAGGCTGTAGCATTCAAACCATTCGGTTCTATGAACGTAAAGGTTTGATTGATCTTCCCCAACGAACACAGAGTAATTATCGGCTTTACGACAAAGGATCATTGCGTCAACTTACCTTTATCAAGCAATGTCGCTCGCTAGATATGTCTATTGTTGAGGTTAAGCAGCTTATTCAAAATAAGGAAAATCTAGATAATAGCTGTGCCAGTATCAACGGCATGATCGATGTGCACATCAGCGATGTTACTAAGCGAATACAAGAGTTAGTTCAGCTTAAAGAGACGCTGTCTGACATGGCGCTAGCAGCAGCAATAGAAGCATTAAAAATTGTGGTGTACTACAAAAGCTCGCTGAGTAGGTGTGTTCTTAACCATCAATGCGACTCCCTCAATCCGTGCTAACTTTATGTGTCTGGGGCAGCAGTATGGCTGTCAAACTATCGTCGATGTTGAGATAGCTATTGGCGGCGTCTTTGATCACCCGCTTATTTATACTTTCTACTAGCGAAACAAACTCATTTAAGCCGAGTTGCTGGTAGTCAGCTTCGGCATCCCACTGTAAGTAATTTTTCCAAAAAGCATTGGTTGTTAGTTTTGTTTCTCTGCTTTTTAGTTTTTGCGCAATGTAGTTCAGAGCATACTTATCTTCAGTCTGACTCGTTTTAAGTGTTTCTATTACCTTATGTATCTCAGCCACTAATTCTTCAACCCTGTTGGGGTCGCAGGTAAAGGATATGTTAGTGGAATATTGATTATGTAATCTTGAAAACGCACTTTTTACGTTAATACCATAGACACCACTTTTTTCTTCCCTGATACGTTCGCGTAAAATACTACTTAATACATATTCTAAGGCATTTAAATTCATTTGCTTCTTATGTGACCAAAGTGAATCACCATAAAAGTTAAGCAGTACTGTCGCTTTTGGCACTAAGCCTTTTTCGACTTTAACTGTTAATTTGCCTTTAGTTCTCAGGGTGTCATGAATTATCGTTTTATCCCTTTTAGGGATGGCCGGAAGACTTGCGACGTAGGTGTTTAACAACGTTTCCATTTGTGATAAGTCGATATTACCTACAAATACGAAATTAAAATTGGCGGCATTTGCGAAACGCTTTTGATAAAATCGATAAGATTTATCGAGATCTTGGTCTTTGACAACGTCGGCATTAAATTTTATGGAGCGAGGATTTTGGCCATATTGTGTCAGTCTTATTTGTTCTGAAAAAACACCTTTTGGGCTGTTAAATCTTTCAGATATGGACGACTCAACCCTTGATATGTATGAGTCAAATGCTTCTCTATCTTTGCGCGGAGCCGCAAATTTTAAATGTAACATTTGCATAAAGTGTTCTATATCTTTAACTGAACTGCTGCCACTAACGGATTGATTGTCATTATTGATTTTTGCTCTTACCCAAAACCGTTTGCCTTTCGAAAACTTGGCAATATCTGCTAAGGTGTAATTCGCTATACCTGACATTTCGACAATATTTGCGGCCATGATGGTTGCAAACATCATCTCTGGTTCTAGCAGTGAATATCCGCCATTGGCCCTTGCCGAAAACTGAATTTCATCGTGTTTAAAGTCTGTTTGTTTTAATACCACTTTCACACCGTTACTTAACATCCAAACATGGCTATCAAGTTTCTCATCGTAAACTTTACTTATTATCGAACCGGCTTTGGGTTTTTCTAACACAAGTTGTTGTATGACTTGGCTATCGTGATAAGCAGTGACTTGCTGTTGCATGACATGTTCTATCAAGCTAAGTAGCTCAGCTTTTGAGGGTAAATTGGATTTGTCTGATTCAGGCGCTGATATCTTTATGATTCTATTCTTGGCAGTAAACCAAGTTTTGCCTAAAGCATTGACCTCATCTAGAGTGATTAGAGGCAGAAATTTTTCACCTATCGCAAAGTAATGATCTATACCGGCAATACTTTCACCTCTGACAACATGGCGTACATACTCATTAGCCAATTTCGATGATTGGGTGGTATTGATTTCTTTGGCGGCATTGTCTAGTTTGCTTAATAAATTTTGTTTATAGCGACTAAGCTCTGATTGAGTAAATCCATGTTTTAAAACTCGGTTTAATTCAGTTAGCAGGAATACGACCACTTCTTTGCTTTTTGTGGGTTTTGCAGTGGCCGCTAGCGTGAAGGCGCTTTTGTCTGCTCTAAAACGCCCAAAACTACTGCCTGCGCCAATAACGGGGGCTTTAGGAGCGAGAGTCGCTTCACCAAACCTGCCATTTAGCATATCGATAAAAAGTTTAGCTAACAATGTTTGGTAATATTGTGAGTAAGTATCAGGCTCTACAAGAGCTTGTTTTATTTGAATTTCAACTGTAGTTCTGGTGAGCTCAGGATCAGTCTCTATTGTGACTAAAGGCGCGGAGTTATCTGGTATGGTGTAGATGGGTTTCTGTTTATGGCGCTCTTGGGTCAACTCAATCGAACTAAAATATTTTTCAAATAGCTGTTGTACTTGGTTGGGATCAAAATCACCGACTGCGACCAAAGCCATAAGTTCTGGCCGATACCAATCTTTGTAAAAGCGAACGAGGTCTTGATGAGCGCCCCGCTCAAGTACTTCTTTGGTACCTATGGGTAGTCGCAGTGCATATTGAGATCCTTGATAAATAACAGGCAGTTGTTTGTTGAATATGCGCCAGCCAGCGCCTTGTCGTGCACGCATTTCCTCTAGCACGACTCCTCTTTCTTTGTCTATTTCTAGCGCATCAAATTTAATTTTGTGAGCCCAATTCTCTAAAATATGTATGCCTTTTTCTAAAGTGCCTTCTTCGTCACTAGGCAGTTGTAGTTTGTATACGGTTTCATCGAAACTTGTGTATGCGTTGAGATGCGCTCCAAATTTCATACCGATGGATTCTACATATTCAACAATTTCTTGTTTGTCGAAGTCTTCAGTACCGTTAAAGGCCATGTGCTCTACAAAATGAGCGAACCCTTGTTGGTTATCGTCTTCTAAAATAGATCCCGCTTTAACAATTAAGCGTATTTCAGTACGTTTCTCTGGGGTGTTGTTTTGCCTAATTAGATACGTAATGCCATTGTCTAATTGGCCTTTTAAAATCCGCGGTGAAATAGGAAGAGCACCACTGAAGTCATGGGCTGCGTGACGGATAATGGAGGGTTTGTCAGTTATACTGTTGCCCAAAGGTACGCTACAACCAATACAAAGCAAAACAATCCCAATCAGGGAAAGGTTAAATAACCGTTTGTTTAGCATACTGCTACCTTGTTGATTTAGGCTAGGAAAATATAACCATATCATATTGATAAGTTAACGAGCAGTATCGAGTAAGTAAAGCCATAATGAGGCTCCATTACTTAGAAAAAACAGTGGACTGGGGTTTTATTCAACGATTGATCAATCTGCATAAGCAAACATTTTTCGTCGGACATTTGGCTGCCTTTTGCTTTGGCGGTGATCGTATAAGTTGTCGCAGATACATCAGTGACAACAAAAACA
>QIJM01000399.1 GCA_003232445.1 Paraglaciecola arctica | reverse complement strand
GTGTATCGGCGCATGTCGGAGTAGTTTTTTTGTGCTGGCGCACAGAGGGGGTCTTTTTCATTCGTTTTCTTGAATTTATCCGTGTTTTTCGTCCTTCATGGACGAGTATCTTTTCTTTGATGGCCAAAGAAAAGATACCAAAAGAAAGGCGATTATATACTTGACAAACCCACATAAAAGAGTAGGATATTACACATAAGAAGGAGAAATACCATGTGTGATTTAACTGTTCCATATTTTCACGATAAAGATTTAGCAAGAGGACATCTAGAGTCTGTACGCTGGCCTGATGGTGTTTTTTGTCCTCATTGTGGTGGGTTAGAGAGGATATATTCAATCAAGGGTGGCAGGGCTGGTTTATACAAATGCGGGGATTGTCGTAAACAGTTTACTGTAACGGTTGGTACGGTGTTTGAACGATCAAAAGTGCCTTTAAATAAGTGGTTAATGGCAGTGCATTTACTTTGTTCTTCTAAAAAAGGAATTAGTGCCCACCAGCTACATAGGATGCTAGGCGTGACCTATAAAACGAGTTGGTTTATGGTTCACAGAATCCGTGAGGCCATGCGAGACACATCTGGCTCTATTCTTGGCGGTAGCGGGTCTACAGTCGAAGTCGATGAAACATTTATCGGTAACAAGAAAAAACGTGGTCAAAAAGGTCGTGGCTACGCCCATAAAGAGAAAATATTAACTCTAGTCGAGCGTGGCGGTCGAGCGCGTTCTTTCCATGTAGCTGCCGTGAATGCTAAGACCTTAATCCCGATAATCCGTGAACAAGTTGCCGCTGATACAAACATAATGACTGATGAAGCGTCACAGTACACGTCAAAAAATAAATGGCGTGAATACTCTAATATTGAGGCTCACTTTGCATCACACCAGTTTGTGACGCATGGTTCCGGTGAGTATGTTCGTGGATATGTTCACACAAATACAATCGAAGGCTTTTTCTCCATTTTCAAGCGTGGCATGAAAGGCGTATACCAGCATTGTAGTAAACAGCACCTTAAACGGTATCTGTGCGAGTTCGATTTCAGGTACAACAACCGCACTGCTCTTGGCGTTTCGGACTCAGAAAGAGCTATACTTGCATTAAAAGGCATAGAGGGGAAAAGGCTTATGTATCGCCAGCCCTTGTGCTTTCAACAAGAAATCACTTAGTTGGCTTGTACTTATGACAGAAGGGACTATTCGGATAATTCTTGATGGAAAGGAAGACATTTTAAATGTTGAGGATTTCCTGCGTGTTGTAAAGGCCACAGTTTCAGTATTAAATTCTTTAGATGATGATAAGAATTGGATTTTAGGGCGCGTAACTCATAACAGTCCGCTTGATTTAGAATTGCATAATGCTTCTGATACTGCACCAACAATAGTTAATACATTCATGGATGCTATTGAGCATCTTGATAAATCTTCTACTAGACCAAAAGGCTTTAATGATGCTGCCCTAAAACAGCTCAAAGGTGTAGCTAAACCATTAAATAATGGCTTGTCATATGTGAGGTTTGTTACGATTAATCGCGAGCCAGTAAAGGTATCTCAGCGCATATGTGCATCGGTAGATGAAATAGTACATTCACCAAGTTACACACAGCATACTGAGTTAGAGGGGTCATTAGATCAGATTACTGTTCATGGTAGAAAAGCAGAATTTTGTATCTATGATCCTATTACTGATAAACCAGTAATTTGTCGATTTAATCCAGAAGATGCTGAAGAAATAGGTGCATTAATAACCCATCGAGT
The DNA here is from genome assembly GCA_003232445.1 of Paraglaciecola arctica. Classification (GTDB taxonomy): domain Bacteria; phylum Pseudomonadota; class Gammaproteobacteria; order Enterobacterales; family Alteromonadaceae; genus Paraglaciecola; species Paraglaciecola arctica_A. Next base: position 1,454 of record QIJM01000399.1, on the reverse strand, counting down.
ACGAGTGTACGGTATAGCAAGGTATAGCAGGGATAATGTCCCAGAGTCTATTGATGTAGAAACATGGGAGGGATACATAGGTGAAAATGCGCCTTCTTTAACAGACCTACATAATGCCGGATTTAAACTAAAGTCTGGTGAAAGCTCTGAAGGCGTTATCAGAAAGATGCGAGATCTAGATGGCTAAAGAAATAATAGCTTTAGATAGTTGTGTCATTATAGATGCTATACAGAAGGAGCCTGCGCGATACCCTTCAATTGAGCCAATAATACGGAAAGCTGAGGCAAACGAACTCATTATCCTGGTCTCTACCGCGAGTATTGCTGAAGTTATGTATTGTAAAGAGCTTGTTGCAAAAGGGTTAACGCAAGAACAGCAAGACGATCTTATAGGGAAATGGTTTGAGACAAGTTATTTGATTAAGCGCGCGGCGGATTTTGGTGTGTGCACAAAAGCTGCTCAATTAGGAAGATTGCACAATACTACCCCACTTGATTCCATAATATTAGCTACAGCAGTGCTGAACGAAGCAGATACATTAGTAACGTATGACGGTGAGAATAGTGGTATTGGCCTACTAGGTCTTGATGGAAGAATTGAGGGAGGTCTGAGAATTATGCTACCTGAAAAGTGCTTAAATCAAAGTGAAATAGTATATGAACACAAAGAAACAGAATAATGAGCCAAATAGTGATACACCAAAACCTGATGACGTACTCAGGCAAATGCTATCTACGCGACCTAAGAAAAGGGTAGTGAAGAAAAAGGAGAAACGGAAACCGGCATAAAACCGGTTTTCTTTTGATTTATGCAAAAACTTTGGGATTCATTAGACTGGTTGGCAAGGCTCGGGATCTGGATTAGAGAAAAACAGTTAGTGGCATTCTGGAGAGAATTTGAGGTATCTATCGGTTCTGAATCCAAGGAACAAGTCTGCCGAAACCAACACCAGCAACATCGTCACCAATTTCAACGACCAAACACTCATCGCCATTAAGAATAGGCGAGGTAAGATTCTGTACCCCACTAATATACCGTTTTTGAGGCCCTCCCCAGTCTTCAGGCGGCCCATTTGCGATATGGTGTTTGATCGTGGATGCCGTTGCCTCGGTTTTTACGGCAAACGCGAACATGTCACCAACTGGCGATGTATAGGCTAACTGCATGTTGTCGCCTGCTAGTCTTTCTAGTATGTTTTTGACTCCTGTTGCCGCCGCAGTAAGCCTGTTTTTGTCCATCTTACCATTGAGGCGGATGTGAACGAGATACTTCCTTTGTGAGTGTTCCTGACCCATGCGCAAGCCCATAAGCAGTAGGAGTAAAATCTTATTAAGAATTTATGGGTTTGTCAAGTATATAATCACCAAAAGAAAGGCCACCCGCATGCTTGCCCTTCGGGTTCCCTGCGATGCTCAATCGAGTCGGCGGGATGTGAAACTCGGGCAGGTGTGGT
>QIJM01000627.1 GCA_003232445.1 Paraglaciecola arctica | reverse complement strand
TTTATTGAACCCAATTCTACATTGCTACGACCTTTAAGTTATGAAAAGAAATAGTGAACACATTTTAACCGAATGGTTAGTGGTGAATTGCCAGTTGGGTGATGCAGAAGCATTACAACAGCTGATAAAAATTTGGTATCCCAAGTTGTTACGCTATGCCTATCAGCAGTTGGGCGATCGGCAAAAAGCCCAAGACGCGGTACAAAATACCTTCGAAGTCGTGAGTAAAACTATTCGTCGAATTAAAGATCCTGCCTCTTTTGCTAAATGGGTTTACCAAATTCTGCAGAATAAGGGCGTTGACATCATTCGGCAAAAGCAAAAGCAAGACAAACTCTGTAAGGAATATGCACAGTCTCAGAGTGTACATGATGGCGAGCAACATAGGTTGGGGAAAGGGGCAGAAGATTTTGAGTTCGAACAGATGTTGATTTGTTTGGAACCTCATCTCTACCAGCTTGTGCATCTGCATTATCTAGAAGGATTTAGCATGATTGAAATAAGCGACTTGCTGATTATCCCAGCAGGAACTGTTAAGTCGCGCCTGCACCAAGCAAGAAAACTCATTCAAAGTAATCTACAAAATAGTCAAAGTGGAGAAGTAGTATGAAAAACATCAATCAAAAAATACTTGAAGCATTAAAAGATGACACAGCCGCACACGAGTTTTCAGAAGAACAGGCCAATGCATTGCAATTAATTGGGCAAAGTTTTAAAGGCACTTTTCGTTTAACGTTTGTGGTGGTGGTTACGATGCAGTTGATATTTGCAGGTCTGGCCATTTATTGTGCCTATCATTTGGTAAACGAGTTAGATATAGGCTTAAAAATCAATTGGCTTGCAGGCACGTTGTCAACGGTTGTCGCATTTGCTATTGCCCGTATATGGTTTTTTATGGAGTTAAATCGTTTGTCGGTGATACGTGAAATTAAACGGGTTGAACTACAAGTGTCGCTGTTAGCTGAACAAATAAATAAGGTGTCGTAGCTGGCTTGTGTTTAACTCTTCAACGCATGTGATCATTAAACTAGCCTAGATGATATACCAACCAATATTATCGAAAAAGCCATAGTGCAAAGTTAATTTAGACTTTAATAGGAAGAATAAAATGGATGCTAAAGCTATATTGACGTTTTGGTTTGAAGAAATTGAGCAATCAATTGAAAAGTGATCACAAAAAACAGGCTTGTGATAAAGTGATAAAAATCAATTGTCTAGCGCTTTTATGAGTTTGTGAGTCTTTTGTGAGTCTAATAGTATGAATATAAAAAAGTGGCTTGGATTAGTCCTATTCTCTGCTTTTACCTTATGCGCAGAGGCGAAAACTGTGCATGTTGCAGTGGCTGCAAATTTCAGTAAAACCATGCAAAGTCTGGTGATAGAGTTTGAGAAAACATCTGACTATCAAATAGCCTTATCTTTTGGTTCTTCGGGAAAATTTTATGCGCAAATCAAACAAGGCGCACCTTATGAATTATTCTTTTCTGCTGATCAGGCTAAGCCTGACGCTTTGCAAAAAGATGGGCTAGTGATTGCTGCTAGCCGCTTTACTTATGCTATTGGCCGCCTCGCTGTATGGAGCGCCCGTCCTGACTTTGCCAATAAAATTGAAACTAAGTTAAAAGATGGCTCGTTTAATAAACTAGCGATCGCCAATCCTAAATTAGCGCCTTATGGCGCAGCTGCTTTACAAGTACTTAGACATTTAGAGTTAATCGATGCTACTCAATCCAAATGGGTACGAGGTGCAAATATTGCGCAAACCTATCAATTTGTGAGTTCTGCTAACGCAGACTTAGGCTTTATCGCCTTATCGCAGATATTAGGCATCAATAGAATGCAAAAAGTGAAAGAAAGGTCTTATTGGCTGGTGCCTGACATGATGCATAGTCCCATTAAGCAAGATGTTGTGTTATTACGCTGGGCGGCAAAAAGCCTAGGGGCCAAAGCCTTTTTAGATTTTATTCACACGGATAAGGCTCAAAATATTATCGCCCAGTACGGTTATCTATCTTCGATTAGTGTGAATGTGGAGCAGGATATATGAGCCTTTCTGATGGCGATATAGCGACTATCTGGTTGACGTTACGCCTTGCCACTACTGTTACGATATTATTACTGATATTAGCCACCCCAGTCGCTTGGTGGTTAGCCAGAACAAGCTCTTGGTTAAAAGGCCCATTGAGCGCGATAGTGGCTTTGCCTTTAGTGCTCCCCTCTACCGTGTTGGGTTTTTACTTGTTATTAGCTATGGGGCCAAATGGGGCAATAGGGCAGTTTACCCAAGCACTTGGGCTGGGTACCTTGCCTTTTACTTTTTGGGGGCTAGTGGTGGCGTCGATGGTGTATTCTATGCCTTTTGTAGTGCAGCCCATTCAAAATGCAATTGAAGCTATTGGTAATCGACCTTTAGAAGCGGCCGCTACTCTTGGGGCAGGCTCTATCGATCGTTTTTTTACTGTGGTGTTACCTTTAGCTAAACCGGGTTTTATGACAGCGACCATCCTTGGTTTTGCCCACACGGTAGGTGAATTTGGCATTGTCTTGATGATAGGTGGCAGTATTCCCGGCGAAACCCGTGTGGTATCTGTGCAAATATATGACCATGTAGAGGCGTTGGAATATGCTCAAGCTCATGCTTTGTCGGGCGTAATGATTATATTTTCGTTTGTGGTGTTGTTAATGCTTTATACCTTTCAGCGCAAGCGTAAAGCGGTAGGCATGACCTATGGTAGATAAGACCGATAAGTTAGAAAAGCCAGATAAGCCAGTAACATCTGCTCAGGGAATTCAGGCTTGTTTTCAATTAAGTTATGCGCCATCAGCAAAAAAATCCTTTGAGCTCGATATCGACATTGATATCCCAGGGCAGGGCATTACTGCTATTTTTGGCGAATCAGGCTCGGGTAAAACGTCCTTGTTACGCTGTATTGCAGGTCTGGAGAAAAACGTTTCTGGCTGTTTGAACGTGAATGGCGAACTTTGGCAAGATGCTTCTGTGTTTGTCCCTACCCATAAACGTAGCCTTGGGTATGTGTTTCAAGAAGCCAGTCTATTTGAGCACTTAACCGCTATGGGAAATCTGCGCTACGCCATCAAACGTAATAATCAAATAGCTCACCCTGAATTATTAAAGCAAGTTGTTAGCGTGATGGGGATAGAAGGCATATTGTCACAATTTCCTCAGCAACTATCCGGCGGAGAAAGACAACGTGT
>QIJM01000369.1 GCA_003232445.1 Paraglaciecola arctica | reverse complement strand
TTGTATGCGACTTCGACTGATCCATAGTCTAACACTTTTTGCTCAGAGCTTAATACCGCAGAAACCAATGTACTTGACTGCGCCCCCCTATGAACATCTAAACTGGCGCAATGCCAAATCGATACAACGGACAACATTGGGGCAAGTGTTGCATCAATATCTTTGTCCGCCAACATCGCCACAACGGCGATGACCCGTTTATATTCCATATTTTTAATATCAAGGGCTAATAAATTGGTAGCTTGCGGGTTATGTGCTACATCCAACATAACTGTGGGTTTATTTTGAATTATTTGTCGTCTTCCGGGCAAACTGGTTTGGTTAAAGACCTGCGCCATCTGTCTATTGTCTAACTGCAATCCTAATAGTTCGATTACTTGCAATGCTGTTGAGGCATTTTGGGCTGGAATATTTGGCATAGGTAAATTGTCATAACAACTAATTGCACCTTGCCAATGAAATCCTTTAGCATCAATTTGAAAGTCAAAATCACTGCCTTGCCATACAGGTTTGACCTGATAATCCAATGCAGCATCAACCAGCGTAGTTGGGGGATGAGGCTCACCAATAACTGCCGGGATATTAGATCTAAAGATACCCGCCTTTTCAATGGCAATCAGTTCTTTGGTATCACCAAGCCAATCTTGATGGTCTAAATCAATACTGGTTATCACCGCTATAGTGGGGTCAACAATATTAACTGCATCTAAACGCCCACCTAAACCCACTTCTAACAATAAGGTCTTTGCATCACAGTCTGCCATTAGCTGAAGTGCCGCTAAGGTAGCAAACTCAAAATAGGTTAAAGAAGTGTCGCCTCGCGCCTGTTCAACCTTCAAAAACGCCTGACAGTGAGCTTTTTCAGTCAACATGCTCCCCGCGACTCTGACTCGCTCGCGGTAATCTAACAGGTGGGGAGAGCTAAATACCGCTACTGAATATTTTGAAGTCAATAGAGCTTGTTCGATTAAGGCACAGGTAGTGCCTTTACCATTAGTACCGGCAACGGTGACAATAGCTCGCTGACTTAAATCAAGCTGCAAATCATGAAAAACCTCGGCAACACGCTCCAAGCCTAGTTCAATATTACTAGGGTGAACCTGCTCAAGATAAATTAACCATCGGTCAAGTGACCAAGCTTCTTTGTCAGAGGCTTGGGGTGTCGAGGTATGAGACATTAATTAGTGATGTTGATGATGCAGTTTTGACAATAAACTAAATAGTTTGTCACGCATTTCACGACGATCAAGGATCATGTCGATAGCGCCTTTTTCTAACAAAAATTCGCTGCGTTGAAATCCTGGGGGCAAGGTTTCACGCACAGTTTGTTCAATAACTCTTGGACCTGCAAAACCAATCAAGGCTTTAGGCTCTGCTATATTCACATCACCCAACATAGCTAAACTTGCAGATACGCCACCCATAGTAGGATCAGTCAAAACTGAAATGTATGGCAAGCCTTTTTCACTCATCCTAGCTAATGCTGCACTGGTTTTAGCCATCTGCATCAGTGATAAAAGCGCTTCTTGCATACGTGCACCACCACTGGTTGAAAAACAAACCAGTGGCATATTGTGTTCTAAACAAGCATCAACTGCTTTAACAAATCTAGCCCCAACCACCGAAGCCATCGATCCACCCATAAAGGCAAATTCAAACGCAGCCACAACAACTGGCATACCATTCAGCTTGCCCTGCATAACAACTAAAGAGTCTTTCTCGTTAGTCGCTTTTTGTGCGCTACTTAATCTGTCTTTGTATTTTTTCGAGTCTTTAAATTTGAGTAAATCTTGAGGCTCTAGGTCTGCACCCAATTCTACTCTATCGCCTTGGTCTAAAAAGTGATTAACCCGCGATCTAGCAGTAATACGCATATGATGATCACATTTAGGGCAAACACCTAATTGCTTTTCTAATTCTGTTTTATACAGTACTGCCGCACATTCAGCACATTTAGTCCAGATCCCCTCTGGCACATTACCTTTAGTCGATGACTTAGTGCGTGGTAGTATTTTTTCAATCCAACTCATATCAAATCCTGTTATGTAATTTGTTAAACTTAACAAATTGACAATATTCAACGGTTTATGTAGTGCCCGTTTTAGCCCTTTAGGCCAAAAGAAAGACTATTAAATCACATCAAGCATACATCACGAAAACAAAACTGGTCTTAGAAGTGTCAATCAGGCAAAAATAATGGCCCTAATGGTGTTATCGGCAAATTAAAAGGCTCAGGATAAGTCACATGTACCAAGTATAAACCATGGGACTTGGCAGTTGCAGCGGCTTTTGTGCGATCTTTACCAAGTAACAAGGTTTTCATCCAACTTGTTGGTTGTTCTTTATTGCCAATCGCCAATAAAGAGCCCGTAATGTTTCGCACCATATGGTGTAAAAATGCGTTCGCTTTTACATCAATCACGATGTAGTCGCCAAATCGACTGACACTAATATTGCTCATCTCACGCACCGGAGTGTTAGCCTGACAATTCACGGCTCTAAAAGCACTAAAATCATGTCGCCCTAATAAATGTTGGGCAGCTTGATGCATCAACTCATGATCCAGCTCACTGTGAATATGTGTCACACCTTTAGCCAAGATGCTGTTGCGTAAGCGGTGATTATATATCACATATCGGTAACGTCGTGCGGTAGCAGAGAAACGAGCATGAAACTCATCATCCATACTTTTCACCCATTTCACTGCAATTGAGTCAGGTAAATAGCGATTAGTACCAATAGTCCAAGCACGGTTGAGGCGCTGACTATTAGTATCAAAATGTACCACTTGACAAGTAGCATGAACCCCAGCGTCAGTTCGTCCAGCACAGATTACTTTGACCGGTTCATTGGCTATTGCCGTTAACGCTTCTTCAACGTGCTGCTGCACGCTAACCACAGTTTGTTGGCGCTGCCAACCATGGTAAGGTGCACCGTTATATTCAATGCCTAGAGCTAATCGCATCTGTCCACTTTTGCCATTCAAAAAATTCGCGGTATTGTAAGGAACTTATAAGTAAATAACAGTGGTTTTTAGTTAAACTTTGTCAAAGTGTCGGTCGAGTCATTTAGTCCCGCTTAAAATCGACCGAATGCAGATTATGTTTTTTCATCAGCTTATGCATATCTGTTCTATTCCTGCCCTGCCGGCCAATTCCGCCGCCCTTGTGACATTACCGTCTGTCATTTTAAGTAACTTCAATAAGTACTTCTGCTCAAAGGCATCTCTTGCTTCGGTCAAGGTTGGCCATTTTTGCTCAGACGCAGACAAAGCTTGTTCGACTAAATGGGACGCGATAATAGGCGTTTGGGTTAAAGCAACACATTGTTCTACAACGTTAACAAGCTGTCTGACGTTACCAGGCCACAAACAAGTTGTTAGTAGTTGCATTGCATCATCAGAAAATCGATTAACCTTAACCTCATGGCGTTCTGCGCTACTTTTTAACAAGTGCCGTGCCAACAATGGAATATCTTCAGAGCGCTCTCTTAATGTAGGTAAAGTAATATTCACCACATTAAGTCGGTAGTACAAATCTTCTCTGAAATTACCTTCCTCCATTTCTTTATTGAGGTTTTTATGTGTCGCTGAGACAATCCTCACATCAATCGGAATTTGTTTACTGCTACCCACTGGGCGGATTGTTTGTTCTTGAAGCGCTCTAAGTAACTTGACCTGAAGTGGGATCGGCATATCACCAATTTCATCTAAAAATAAAGTGCCTCCATCGGCTTCTCTAAACAGTCCATTATGTTCGTTGATCGCACCAGTAAATGAACCTTTAGCATGCCCAAAAAGTTCAGACTCCAGTAAGTTTTCAGGTAACGCCCCACAATTGATCGCCACAAAAGCTTTATCCGCTCTTTTACTGGCTTTATGAATGGCACTGGCCAAAAGCTCTTTACCTGTGCCACTGGCACCACTTATTAATACGCTGACGTCACGCTTGGCAACACGATAAGCTTGATCAAGCAGTTGTTCCATATGCAACGAACGGGTAATGATTTTTTCGCACCACTGTCCCTTTTGCGCGCTTTGGCTTTGACTCACTGCTTTTGACATCAAACTGCGCAATTCATCATGATCTATGGGTTTAGTCAAAAAACCAAACACACCTCTTTGGGTTGCTTCTACCGCATCCTGAATGGTTCCGTGGGCAGTCATTAAAATAACAGGTACATCTTTTCTTAGCCCCATTATCTCTTCAAACAAGCTTAAGCCGTCTAATCCCGGCATACGTAAATCGCTTAACACCACGTCAAAATTTTGAGTATTAATCAGTTTTAATGCCTCTTTACCTCCGCCAGCACTTTGCACATTGTACCCTTCACCTTTTAACCTAATGGTCATTAAGCGTAATAAATTTTCGTCATCATCAACCAACAGCACATTGGGATCTGATATATTCGACTGACTCATTCTTTATCCTCTTCGATACTTTCCATGATAGATGCTTCAATATTAAACAACTGGTCAATTTGACTTTGTTGTTTGTTTAGCAGTATTTGTTGCTCTTCAATATTGAACCTTTTATGAGTATTAATTTTACTTAAAGTCACTAAGGCAGACTCCATTTCCAACAAGTCCTGACTAGGATAGTAGAGTGCAACTAAGATAAAACGGCGCATCTGTTGACTTAACTTCGGTAAAATTGACTCTACCCAACCTTGTGCTCGCAAACGATCTTGAAACGGGGTGCTTTTACCTTGGCTGAGCAATA
>QIJM01000457.1 GCA_003232445.1 Paraglaciecola arctica | reverse complement strand
CGGGTAATCGAATGGGTTTTCCTGAAACGGTTTCTCTTTCTTTCAGGTGGGTGATTATCTTTTCGATAACCACCGGGTCTTCGATGCAGGCAATCACTTTGACGTTACCCCCACACTCTCGTGGTTTATGCAGAAAAGGACGTATTGCCTAGCTTTAAAGAGAATTTAAAAAAGTTTTATTTAGGCTATCTAAAATAAACCTGTTAATCGCGGATACCTGAAAACTACGGGATAGCATAGAGCCCTGTGAACGATTAAATTCACAACTATTCTTAATCGACAATATCTAAAGGTACCACATCCCTTGTCTCACTAACCAGCTGAATTCAAATGTAAAAAATTTGTGACATAAGGGATGTGACACCTTTACTGTTAATCGCCGTTTCAGCGAGGCCCACAATCGAGAGCCCTGGCAACCCATTGGCCAAATTTACTTCGACAATGAGGTGTTTTGAACCCTTGCTGGGAACGGCTATAGACGGTCGCTAGTGACATACACTCAGCATACGCATTTGCAGGTGTGCTAACTTTGACTAATGTTGCCCGCTAAACTGTGATAAAAATTCAAGTGATCTAATTGAAACGGACACTGAGTTTAGCAATGTTATACAAGCTGGAAAGGGATAATGGAGGTTATATCGTTAGGCGTTCTAAAATAAATTTGCGAGCTTACCCAGTTTACTGTTAAAAAATTCTTTCCCCCAAAGCGACAAACTTTTTTGCTCTATTGGCTTTAAAAATCTTTCAACATCACTAACAGCCTTCTTCCAATTAATCAGGGAAATCTTTTCGCTTAATGCGTTTACCAGCCAATCCCGATCAACGATTATCGTTTTCTCCTTCCATGGCCCAATTTGTTCAAGCGCATTTTTTAATAATAACAGGTTCGGCACAATACCTTGGCTAATGTACCAATTGAAATCATACCAGTCCCTCCCCTTTAGGTAACCTCTACACAATAGTGCATGTATTTTCAGCGAAAAATTGCTGCTTAAATCCTGGTGGCAAACTTCAAAATCTACTGGAAAATCCAGGTAACTATATTCAAAATCTGATCCTGCTGGAGGATTGCAATCAATTTCAAGTTTGATTTTTAATTTACGTCTATTTTGACTATTCATAAAACTTAAATTCAATTGATTGGCAATTGAAGTGTCTTTAATAAGCGCATCTTTAACATTTTTATCCATACGACTTCTGTCAAGCGCCTCTGGCTTAATACCAAATTCATTACATATCTCGATCAGGCTATCTAAATAAACTTGCCATGTAAATCCGCTATTGGGTTCAAATAATATAAAATCTATGTCTTCGGAAAAACGAGTGAGCCCATGCAAAACACGAAGACTGGTTCCGCCTTGAAATGCTGCTACACTAAAAAACCCTGCCTGCCACAACGAAAAAAGTATAATTTCCTGAACAATTTCCTTTAGCGCATTTTCCTCTTCAATGCGGCCGTTTACGTTATAGCTGGCTAATCGTTTTTGAATTAAGTTAATCATAACCCTAGTGATCCAAGTAACTCTTTAACAAACATTTGCTCCCGTTTTCCTTTATAAACATATAGCAAACCGCTTATTTCGAGTAATGGTACAGAGGTAAGGGCCTGTTCATCAATACGTAGCCCTTCCAATAAATACTCCAGGCCCTGCCAAGGTAATTTGTTCAAATACACTAAATCCAGCAATGCACGTACAGGTTCGGCAATCAGTGCAATCTGATGCTGCAATTCATGTCGAGCAACTGATTGAAGAAAATAACCCGGTTTTGTAGTCATCCGACGAAATTCGATTTTCCCAAAAATAACATGCTCATAACTAACAGATTTACCCCTGGCCGTAACACTCAAGATACTTTGCACTCTCTCTGGAATCCATCCGTGAAAACTTAGCGCTGATTCACCTGAAATATAACTACCTGGCATAAGGCATTGCGCTAGCGAAAAGGGGTGTACTGGATTATCGCGTAATCTATCAGCTAATACATAGATACCTCGTTTTACCCTGATTAACTCCCCTGCCTTTATTGCACGATTTACCTGACCATAACGCCGCCTATCACTACCACCGAGCATGCGCGCTAATTGCTGGTCACTCAAAACACGGTTAGATTGCTCATTGTCAATAATCTGTTGGGTCAATGTCATCATTTTATCTCGAACCGGGCTCCTGCAAGAGAGCCAAAGCCATTAAATATATCTTACAGTAAAATTCCAGATACTTCCATATTATGGAAGTATCTGGAAATAAAGACAATATATATCCATAATAGCTTTAATGTTATATCAGCTTAACAACCACCTAAGATACTGAATATTATTTATTAATTCCCTGCAGGAGTACAACATATACCAAGCTTTCCCCACCGCCAAATGTTGTGGTCAAGTATGTCAGGACACCGAATTCGAAGCTATTTCAAATTAACTTGAGTTGCCCTGAATTAAGTTAAAACATACTTCTTAGCTTGCAACTGCATTGCAGCTTTTATTCTAGAAGTTGTTCTATAAGCAAGAAACAATGCGTGAAACTTTTTTTTGCTAAATAATTCGCGACTTAGGTCAAGTTCTGGCAAAACATTAAAGCGTTTAGATTTTCGTGTGGAAATATAAAATGTGTCCAACAATGCCTTCTCTAGTGTTGCTATTTGATAGGGTAGTTTTGTGTCGGACCACACTATTCCTTCTGCAAATAATTTTGGGTTAAGCTTAAAAAATTCAAATCGACCAACAGCCGTGTCGTTTATTCTTGAATGCCCGGTAGTGGCCACTTGTATTGATTTTGGGATTTGTGACAATATACCTGCCCGATGTAGATTAGTTAAAAACGAAATATACCCTGCTTCATTCGCTAATAAATAGGGAACACAGGCTAATGGTGTAAAATAAGGGTGCGAGGTATTAGCCCACACCCCGCGCACCACTTTTGTTAGTTGTTGTTTAGCTGACAAGCGACCTAGCAACTTAGAGGCTGCTGAAATTGACGACCCATTAGCGACCGCATAATCATAGGTTGAAAATATAACAAATTCGGGTTGATTAAATAAATCAGGTTTCATCACTTAACAACCTTAGCGTAAGGTCTTGTAGATAACACCAATACGATTCGCTTGCATATTGATCTAAAAATTCATCGACCAGAAATTCAATCACTTGCCCCGAAATATGTGGGACACCCGCTTTTTAATATTCACAAATTTAATATCGCCAATCGAAGTGTGCACTTGGTTTATTGATGAGAACAAGTTCGGC
>QIJM01000632.1 GCA_003232445.1 Paraglaciecola arctica | reverse complement strand
CCCAACACCTTAATATCTGGTTCAGGGTTAGACGTAGGGTTACCTCCGGGTCAGATGGGTAACTCTGAAGTAGGTCATGTTAATCTAGGTGCGGGTCGAGTGGTGTATCAAGACTTTACTCGCGTCACCAAAGCGATTGAAGACGGTGATTTTTTTGAAAACCCTGTACTCACAGAAAACCTAGACAAAGCGATTCAAGCTGACAAGGCCATCCATGTAATGGGGTTATTGTCAGCAGGTGGTGTACATAGCCATGAGCAGCATATTTTTGCTTTCTTGAAAATGGCCGCCAAGCGCGGTGCCAAAAAATTATATCTACATGCATTTTTGGATGGACGAGACACACCGCCGCGAAGTGCAAAGGGGTCTTTGCAGTCAGCAGATGCGGTATTTTCCGAGTTAGGCTTAGGTAAAACCGCCAGTGTCATTGGCCGTTATTATGCGATGGACAGGGATGCGCGCTGGGACAGAGTTGAAGCTGCCTACAATTTGATAGCTCACGGTAAAGGAAATGAGATCGCCTCTAGTGCTATTGAAGCATTAGAGGCTTCATATCAACGTGATGAAAATGACGAATTCATGCAAGCCACTGTAATTGGTGAAGCGGTACCATTGGAAGAGGGTGATGTTGTTTTTTTTATGAACTTTAGAGCCGACCGAGCCCGCGAAATCAGTCGTCCATTTGTTGAAAAAGATTTTAGTGAATTCAATAAGGGTAAATACATTGAGCTAAGTGCCTTTGTTACCTTAACTCAATATGCTGAAAGTATTGATGCTCCGGCAGCTTATCCTCCTGTTCCTTTAGTTAACGTAATGGGTGATTGGTTAGCTCAGCATAACAAAACCCAGTTACGTATCTCTGAAACTGAGAAATATGCCCACGTTACTTTTTTTTATAGTGGCGGGCGAGAAGATTTATATGAAGGTGAAGAGCGTATTTTGATCCCATCACCCAAGGTGGCTACTTATGATCTGCAACCAGAAATGAATTCAACTGAATTGACCGATAAGCTAGTAGCAGCCATAGATTCTGGCAAGTTCGATGTCATTGTGTGTAACTACCCGAATGGAGACATGGTTGGACATACGGGTAATTTTGATGCGGCCGTCAAAGCTTGCGAGGCTGTTGATGCCTGTGTTGGCAGAGTAGTTGAGGCGATTAAACGTAATGGAGGTGACTGTTTAATTACCGCTGATCACGGTAATGCTGAAAAAATGCAAGATGAACAGACTGGGCAAGCACACACTGCACACACTAGTGAACTGGTGCCCTTTATTCACGTCGGGAAAAAATCGACGGTTCGATCTGGAGGGACATTAAGCGATGTGGCCCCCACTATGCTGCATTTAATGGGGATGGCACAACCTCAAGAGATGACTGGCACTCCTATAGTGACACTGGACTAATCAATTGATATTGATACAGCACACAATATTTCAAGGGAAAAGCCGAACCCACAGGCTTTTCCTCTTGGTGTTGTTATGTAGCATTCTTTTTGTATGCAATGCAAAAGCGCAAGAACAGTCAGATATTGAAAGTATTCAGCAACAAATAAAAAATAAACAGGCGCAAATTAATCAACAATTGAAGGCTGCCAAGAAGCTCCAAGATAACCTGAAGGTCGTTGAACTACAGATTGCCAAATCGGCTAAAGAACTCAATAACACAGAGAGTTCCCTGGACAATAATCAACAACAACTTAGTGTGTTGCGCAAACAACAAAAGGGTTACTTGGCATCCTTAGAACAGCAAAAATCGGTATTAGCTAAACAGATCCGCAGCGCCTATATGACTGGCAATTATGACTTTGCTAAAATGCTGTTGAATCAACAAGATGCGACTAATTTCGAACGTACCATTACTTATTATCAATATTTGAACAAAGCCCGCAAATCGCAGATAGATAGCTTTAACCTGTTAGTCAAAGATCTACAAAAAGTGAATGCCAAGTTGATTGATAATCAAAGTGAGTTAAAACAACTAAAAGGCAAACAACTAGAGCAACAACAAACCTTAAAAGCTAAGCAAACTGAAAGGGAAGGCACGCTTATAGCGATGCAGACCGCTATAGAATCTGAAGAAGCAAAAATTACCCAACTACAAATCAATGAAAAAAACTTGCTGAAAGCATTAACCCGAGCACAACAGCAAGCCGACAAACAAGACGTAACCTTAAGTGGGTTCAGCGCTCTTAAAGGGCGTTTATTAATGCCTGCTGAGGGTAACCTCAGAAAAATGTTTGGTCGGTTTAGGCAGGGCCAAATTAAATGGAAAGGAGTGGTGATAAACGGCACTGCGGGTGACTCGGTGGTTGCGATCCATCATGCCAAAGTACTTTACTCAGATTGGCTCAGAGGCTTTGGTTTAGTGACTGTACTGGATCATGGCGATGGCTTTATGAGCCTATATGGCCATAACCAAGCGTTATTAAAGCAAGCTGGTGAGACTGTTCAGGCGGGAGAAGCCATTGCTCTTCTAGGCCAGAGTGGCGGGCAAAGTCGCCCTAACTTGTACTTCGAAATTCGGCATAAGGGAAGGCCTATTAATCCTGTTAGTTGGTTAAAGCTTTAATACTTTTGTGTATTTAGGCGATTCAACCCTAGTAAAAATACTTGATGTGATTATAATAAAAGTGAAATGCAATCGAGTAAAATAATAATAAAAACATGCGTTTATTTCTAATTAGTTGTTTGTTGTGTATCGGTTGCTCTGCTAGAGCGGCACAAATCGCCTTGATCATTGATGATATGGGAAACCACAAACAAGATGCGATGGCCTTTGCATTACCAGCAAATGTGGCATTTGCAATTTTACCTAATAAACCTTTATCTAAGACTTTTTCACAACGCGCAGCAGCCCAGCAGCGGGAGGTGATGTTACATATGCCAATGGAATCATTGGCGGGTAATAAGCAAGAAAAAAATGTACTACTGTCTAGTATGCCACCACAACAAATTGTACGAATGTTAAAAACAGCTCTATCTACTGTGCCTGATGCCATTGGCGTTAATAATCATATGGGCAGTAGACTGACCCAACTTACTATACCCATGTCTATCACCATGAAATTTCTGTCTGAACGGGGCTTGTTTTTTGTTGATAGCCGCACAACCAGATACAGTAAAGCGGAAGTCATTGCTAAACAAAATGGTGTGTTAAGCACTAAACGTAATGTATTTATTGATCACACTCCAAGCTACAAGCAGATTGATAAACAATTTCATCGTTTACTTCGTTTATCCAAAAAACA
>QIJM01000222.1 GCA_003232445.1 Paraglaciecola arctica | reverse complement strand
TCATCACCTGCACCGATATGTTCAATTTCAATATCAATTTTTTTTGTCACTCCGTGCAACGTAAAATCACCTCTCAATGTACCCTTGCCATCTTTTTTAGGAATGTATTGAGTGCTGATAAATTTAGCTTCAGGGAATTTATCTACATCAAGAAATTCGTCCCCACGTAAATGTTTGTCACGTTCAGCATGATTTGAATCAATGCTGCTAGTCTTAATTGTTAATTCTACTGAGGATTTTTCAGGGTTGTTTTCGTCATAATAAAATGTGCCAGAAAAATCATTAAAATTGCCATGTAACCAACTGTAGCCTAGGTGTTGTACCTTAAATTGAACAAAAGCATGCATGCCTTCGATGTCAATGGTGTAGCGTTCAGCATAAGCCGTCATTGAATTGGCCATTAGCCCTATTGAAAGTGCCGGTATCAGTAATAATTTCTTTTTAAATGTCATGTTTTTTTCCTTTTAGTTAAACATTGTTGTGGAGTGATTTTTACCCAAAGCATTCTTTTGAGTGTGCGGTTTTTAAAAATAAAATGATGTGTTAATGCAGCCGTTGCATGCAGTGCAATCATTAAGATAAATGCCAGGCCGATAATTTCATGAATATCACCTGCAATCTCTCCTCTATTCGGACTATCTGACAGTAATGCAGGGAATTTAAATAAACCGAAAACATTAATGCCCTGTCCTTTTGCCGTGGAAATCAAATAACCACTGATTATTAATACAATAATAAATGCATAAAGCGCAAAGTGCCCTAATTTGGCAACTGTAATTAATATCGGCTTTTTTTCAAATGAAGCCGGTTTGCTTTGCAATACGAAATACCAATACAAACCCAAGAATAACACCCGTCGCCTTATGAAGCGCAGGCGCTTGATGATACCAAGTATCGTAATAATCTAAATCCACCATGTAATCACCTACAACATACATTCCGATAAGCACTAACGCCATCAGCCAATGGAGTACGATTGAAATGTACCCATAATGATTGGTCGAGTTAAATAGAGTTTTCTTTATCTTCATCCCTTTCTGCACTGCCTTCAGTTTTAAACTTGGTATTATCTTAATGCTTATAGGCGTAATTAAAAAGCAGCCAAAAAAGAATTCACTGTTGCGATATTGAGAACAATAAGAGAGAAGAGGAAGATTCAGGTTTAGCCTGTCCCCAGTTGTTAGTTGTTCAGTTGTTGATGGTTTAGTTAAACCAATGCTGGGTTCAGAATATGCCCTACCCCACTTCTTACCCACATTCCGGCAGAATGTTTTTCGTTGGCGTACGATGAGAGCCCCCTTGTCTTTGGACCATACGGAGCTACAAACGCCGGTGATAAGTCTCTGTGCTACACCAATATTTGCAAATGGGACTTAACATCCTCCAGGGTAATTAACTCCTGCTCCAGACGACCACACCTTGAGGCTAACAATGTCTGATAAAGATCAGCTTCTGTTTTGGTTAATCCTGTCGGACTAGTTTTACCTGCGTGGCTTGGTTCAGCTACGGTGAAGCGTTGGTATTTGTTAAAAACCTCCAACTCCATCAGCAATGGTTGCAGGTTTGGCTGATAACATCTTGCCATCGATAACATTTTCAGTCCCCAGCTATCAATATCCCCCCAATAAATTATCCGCTTGAATTTAAAAGTGCTGTTTTTCAACCAGGACAAATTCAGCCCTGCTCCCAAAATAGCAATTGTATCGACTAATTTCGGTAGTTGGTACGCGCACTTTTCATTTTCAACCACAATCAGGGTTTTTCCGGGCAACTGCGTTGTCATCAATTCAGACGCTCTTATCCGTAACTGTTGAAAAGGCAGTAATCCATGACTCAAAGGTTTTACTAATAACCAGTGACCGCCACTCTCTGCGGCATCAAGAAATTTTTCTAGGTCATGTACCTCCAACACTCCAGCAAATCGGATATTTAATAACTGAATCAATAGACCCTGGTGATTCTCAAGAAATTTTGTATCGTATCCCTCTATTGAGACCGATCTCAATGGTCGTCCCTGAGCCAAACCAGGCTCTAATTGCATGGCTAGATGGCAACTTCGGATAACAATTTGATGTGGTGCAGCGCTCACCCATAAACGGCGGTTTCGAGTTACAAAGGAATAAAAAATAGGGTCTATATTATCAAGGGTATCCTGAACCACAGTATATTCCAACTTGATTTGCGGATCAGCAGTTGCAGCAACCCACTCCTCGGCATTATTAATAAACCAATAAACCGGTATCTCCACGGCAACACTGGCAGATTGATATTTAATGGATTGCCACTCTACCCGACCCAGCCTTTGTTGACGCCAAGCACCCAAGTGTTTTTGGACCTTTAACGACTCGTGCTTAAATATTTTCCCAGAGGGTTTAACAATAGGCAATCGCAATGGCCAATCAAAATTATCGAGCAAACGTTGTTCTCTGTTTTCACCCAAAAACCACTGGGACGCAAGTTTAGCACTCAGTTTCTCAATCGAATTCATTGGTCGGTTTTCGAGGTTGAGGAGCGATTTAGCAAGTGTTGATCGATTTCCTGCCAGCTTAAACTGAGTGCCAATGACTGCTTTTGGTTTCGATGAACCAATACCGCTGAGGAAGTATGCTCCCTTAGCAAGCGCATTTCTTTGTTCGGGGTTACAAACAAGGGATTGAGTCCAAACTGCCTGAGTGCAAAAATAATTCTTGCAGCCACTGCCTGTGAACTTTTTGAAAATGCTTCATCTAAAATAACGGTACCAAACAGCGGGATATTTCGATCTTTCGGACAAAGCGCATAACTAAGGGATGCAGTCAAAATAAAACTGGCGATAATTTCTTTTTCACCACCGCTACCGCCCTTAGAGCCGGTTCGGCTTTCGATCACCACATTGGTTTCCCGTTCAATTACTGCCACAGAAAACTGTAGCCTATAGCGAGGATCAAGCAGCGCCAAGGCGGGACGGGTGCGTTTTCTATCAACGGCGTTTTTCAGCTGATCAACAATAACAATTAATGATTTAAACTGTGATTCGCCTTGATCATCCTGCATCGCTGCGCTGCGTAAATCTCTTTGCGCTTTTTGCAAACTCTGAAGCGATTGGTGAGTTATTTTTTGTGGAACCAGTTGCAAATAACGTTGCTGCTGAAAATCAACTCCTTGTAAGGTAATATTTAACTCTTCAATCCGTTCTTCAATGACCGATACCTCATTGTCGATGCGGGTCAATAATTGTGTCACACCTTGATCTGAGGATAGATTAAGGTACTCTGAAAAACGCTCCAGTTTAGTAGGAAGTGCTTCTTTGTTGAGTACCTCCAACTGCCTCAGGTAACTCTCGATATCCTCAAGTTCAACACCAGTCTCACTCAGTGCACCGGTATCTTTTGCTTTCGCGGATACCATCTTCTTGCCGAGGTTATTTTCGATATCAGCGATTTGAGTTTGTTGCTTATTAAGCTTTTGCTGTAGCGTCTGCAACGCCTCCCTCTCAATGCTCACAAGCTGCTCAATCTTTTCGTCTTTAAGCGCTGGATAAGGGACTTGGATCGACTCGATTTCCACTTGATTCAAATCGTCTTTAAATCGACTTTGCGCTTCTTCTACTTGCTTCTTGGCTTGTTCTAACCCATTAAGAGCGACCTGATGATCGACTTTGAATTGATTAAGCTTTTGTTGTATTTCACCCAGTTGTGTTTTCGCGAAAATCCATTGCTGCTCTGCTTTTCCCGTATCTGAATCAGGATCTTGTAGTTCTTTTAACTGAACATCGAGTTTTTCGAGAGTTAAAGAAACCGTCCTAGTGTCCAACTCGACAAAGGAAAGATTTTGCAGGCTTTGCAAAAGGCTTTGCTGTTGCTCAATTGTTTTATGTTCTGCTTTTAGCCGTTTCAATGACTCACTATAGGTTTGCCATTTTGCTTGGCTTTGTTGGTACTGTTTTTCTAGTTCCTGTAACTGACTTTGGTTGTCAAAGCCTGTCATCCAGCCTTGAGCCAACGGTCTTTGATCCTGTTTTTCAAATAGCCCGCGTTTTCCCGACATTAATCCTTGCTGGGTCATACTAAAGGGCTTAACACCCAGTGCCTCT
>QIJM01000277.1 GCA_003232445.1 Paraglaciecola arctica | reverse complement strand
ATAGAAAAACGCTCGCTTATCAACAAACCAGCAATCACAGCTATATGCATAAACAACGAAATAAAAAGCGCAATACGCAACTTAGACATATCGTCTGTTAGCCTTCGGGCGGCGTAGTCATTAAACCAACAGAAGGCGCACCAGCCCTTTGTAACAAGACCATCAACTGCACCACTTCACTGTATTGCACTGCGCCGTCACCTCTAACGATTACTGGCGTTTCTGGTTCGACTTGAAGATGCGCAGCCACTAAAACCGCCAGATCTACAGCTGACATAGGCTCTTCCTGACTATCACCTACATTCAAAAAATATTGGCCTTGAGCATCAACAGACGCAATCAAAGGAGGTTTGGCTTCTTCTTCCAATGGTTGGGCTTCAGCCTTAGGTAAGTCTACTTTCACACCTTGAGTAATAAATGGCGCTGTTACCATAAAAATGATCAGCAACACTAACATTACGTCAATATAGGGAACCACGTTAATTTCTGAAACAGGGCGTCTACGCTTTCTTACATACATAATCAATCAGCCTAAGCAGCGGGTTGAACTGAGTGTGAAGTATCCGTACCTGATGATAATACCTGTCGATGCAAAATACTGGAAAACTCCTCCATAAAATTACCATAGCTATTTTCAAGTTTTTCTACTTGATGGCTAAATCGGTTGTAGGCGATAACAGCGGGTATAGCAGCAAATAAGCCCATTGCGGTGGCGATCAATGCTTCGGCGATACCTGGCGCAACCATAGCTAAAGTTGCTTGTTGCTGACCACCTAAAGCGATAAACGAATTCATTATCCCCCACACAGTACCAAACAAACCAACATAAGGACTAATGGAACCAGTGGTAGCCAAAAAAGGTAAACGACTTTCCAAGCGGTCTATTTCACGAGATAAAGACACTCGCATAGCCCTTGATGCGCCTTCCATAATTGCATCTGGTGGTGTGGAAGCGTTCTTACGTGATCGAACAAATTCTTTAAACCCGGCACAAAACATACTGGCCATACCTTCTAAAGATTGACGAGCGGCTAATTCTTGATAAAAACGATTGAGGTCAACACCAGACCAAAATTTATCTTCAAACTTATTCATCTCAGAACGGGCAAAGTTTAACGCGCGACTACGTTCAAAAATAAATGCCCATGAGGCAACCGATGCCCCAAGCAACAACAACATGACCAGTTGCACAAGCAAACTGGCGTCTAAAATAAGATCAACGAAAGATAACTCAGATGACACGTGAAAATTCCCCTAAAATTTTGTCAGGAATAGCTTGTGGTTTCATATTGGACAAATTGACACAAGCGACTCTGATTAACGCACTGACCAAACATTGTTCGTTTGGACTTATTATTATTTGTTTGAACATATGGAGGTACAATAGACCCTTTACTAGCACGCTTCAATTCTACTATTTCAGACTGAATACACAACAATTCATTAAAACGAGCGGGCGCGTGATTGTCCATTTCAACCCGTTTGACGACAAAACCCTCGGAACGTTCCAAAAGAATGTCTTGCTCTGTACCCATTTGCCTTAACCATTCGATTCTGGCGTGCTCTAAAACTTCAGATAGTTAGCATAATAAACTATGCCTCCAGCGTCTGTGTCCTCGTAATACACCCGCACATTGTGACTATGTTTGCTCATGATAAAGGTACTTTTTATATATGAGGAAATAGTCATTCAAATCAACCAAACTAACA
This sequence comes from Paraglaciecola arctica, assembly GCA_003232445.1. GTDB lineage: Bacteria > Pseudomonadota > Gammaproteobacteria > Enterobacterales > Alteromonadaceae > Paraglaciecola > Paraglaciecola arctica_A. Next base: position 1,555 of record QIJM01000277.1, on the reverse strand, counting down.
TTTAGACAACAAAAAAATAACAAGCAATACAAATAATAATAGCTTTAAATTCAACCAAATTAAATACTCCTTATAATTCAATATATTAAAATAAAAAATAATATAATATTCACTTTTACTAAAGTATAAAAATTAAAATGCATTAGTTTTTCTAATTAAAAAATTAATTTAATTCAATTGAAAATTTGATTCATTAGACTAGAATACGCCTTGTTTTCTGAACTACACATTGTTTTTCACTTGAGGCAAAACGATATTGTGCTGCGTTTATTTGACATGTTCCCTAGATTTATTTCCTTTAACACTAGTTGTTTGGCCCACACTTTATATGTGGGCTTTTTTTTACCTTAAATTTATAAGTAATACCAATTCATCCTAACAATTATTCAGGGGAGTAATCTTTAGCAAAGTGCAAGAAAGCACGTTGTGAGGCAATACGCCCTCTAGGGGTGCGTTGCAAAAAACCTTGCTGAATCAAAAATGGTTCAATCACATCTTCGATGGTTTCTCTTTCTTCACCTATGGCCGCCGCCAGATTATCCAGTCCCACAGGGCCACCCATAAATGTTTCAATGATGGCCAGCAGTAACTTACGATCCATATAATCAAGGCCTTCTTTATCGACGTCTAATATATCCAGCGCTTGGCTAGCCACGTCTAGAGTAATGTTTCCGTCGGCTCTGACTTCTGCAAAGTCTCTCACTCGGCGTAATAGACGGTTACTAATTCGAGGCGTACCTCTGGAACGCCTCGCAATTTCAAGCGCCCCTTCCTCTTGCAACGTTAAGTTTAAATAACTGGCCGAACGTTTTACAATTTGGGTGAGATCTTTAATGTTATAAAACTCAAGACGCTGCACTATGCCAAAACGGTCTCTAAGAGGAGAGGTTAATGAGCCAGCTCTGGTAGTGGCCCCTATTAAGGTAAAAGGAGGTAACTCTAATTTGATTGAGCGCGCCGCTGGGCCTTCACCTATCATAATATCCAATTGGTAGTCTTCCATCGCGGGATAAAGAATTTCTTCCACCACTGGGCTAAGACGATGAATTTCATCAATAAACAACACATCGTTTTCTTCGAGGTTAGTCAAAAGCGCAGCTAAGTCACCGGCTTTTTCAAGCACTGGGCCAGAAGTAGTCTTCATGTTCACGCCCATCTCATTCGCTACAATATAGGCTAAAGTGGTTTTGCCTAAACCGGGAGGACCAAAAATGAGTAAGTGGTCTAAGGCATCGCTACGTTTTCGCGCAGCCTCAATGAAAATCTCCATTTGTGAACAAACATGATCTTGACCCGTATAATCAGCCAACATTTTAGGTCGTATGGCGCGGTCAACCACTTCATCTTCATGGCTGGCGGTAGGTTTTATTATGCGGTCTGCTTCAATCATGCTGTGTTTTACACATCGTTATAAGTAGTGTTTTTTTATACAGTAACAAAATTATTGAAAGCCGTCTTTAAAAGAGTTATACCAATCCATCCTAACAATTAGCCACTCAGCGAGATTTAAAGGCACCTAATCAAGGCGCTTGAATGAAAGAATAGTTGACCTATT
>QIJM01000387.1 GCA_003232445.1 Paraglaciecola arctica | reverse complement strand
GAAACTGCCTGTTTGTTGGCTGCACTCATTCGCCCCAATCACTTAGCGGACTAAGCTCATGGGGTCTCATTCGTTTGCCGCCGCCATGCAGCTCCAATGATTTTGGGTATACATTGACTATTCAAAGCGACTTTTAAAACTCAAATTCACCGTATCTAATGGATTGATCACCACTTTGTGAAGGGACTGACGTATCACCTCTTGCCTTTACATGTTTTGCAAGTCCTTCAGGTATGCCTGGGTATGCGGATGAGACGAATAACTTTCCTGCATTATAATCATTAAAATGCATAGTCACTTGACTGTTAGCGCAAGAGATCCCACGGCAATGGTATACATAAAAGCCATTGTGGACATTTTGTTCATCTTGATAATTAATGCTGTGGTTACTTACATCAATACTGGTTAATCCTGACGTAACGGGAATATAAAGTTTAACATCGCTCAAGTTAGTTGAATCTGTGTTTATTTGAGCGGTAATGGAATAGTTACCCTTATTTTCACCTGTTGTCAGTATTTTAAAAGTGGGAACATTATTGTTAGCTGGATCACTCGGTTGAATAGTGACCTTTGCAACATAAGTACGCCGGTTACTCCATGGTAAAAACGTTTTGAGTTGAGGTTTTTGCTCAAATGATGCCGTCAGTGTATCGGGTATTAAGTTGTGCTCATATCCATATGCGATAAACGCTTCACCTTGATCATTTTGTACATAATGTAGATTGAGCCTTTGTGGCAACCACGTTGAATGCGGTGCTTGAAAACTTGTCCATCCAACAGTGAGCACCATTAAACCAGCAGCCGTGTAAGCAAGTTTGTAAAATAAAGGCGCATGATTGTTTTGAATGGCCATTAAAGGCAGTGTTGCGATAATAATTAAGCCTAAAACCAGGCCGATAGCAACAGAGAGTCCATAGCCAACCATAATGGCAACAATATAAGCAACTGGCATAAACATAATGGCGCTAATGCCCGCATTAAAAATCAATATTGCCGAGCGCAGTTGATCGTTTTGCTTAGTACGTTTAAATAGAGCAATTTGGCTAATAACACCCGCAATGGCAGGAACGATGAATAAAAAGCTGATACCTGTGAGCCAAATGCTGGTTGCAATACTCAATATTATCCAAAATAAAATCACAGCATGGGCAATGTCAGTCACCTTTGATTTTTTGACTAACCATTTTCCTACTATTAACCCTGTAACAGCAACGCTTATCCACACAGCTAACTGCATAGGTAATTGATTTGCATGCCAAGGGGCATAATAGCCACTCATAAACTTCACTAAAAATAAAATGCAGTAGGCAGTAAGTGATGTGGTTATTAAGACTAAAACTGAATAAAGCAGTAATTTAGCCGGCGTACTGATACTTTTACGAAATGACGTTTTATTTGAATAAACACTCATGCAAATAAAAATAACTAAACAAAGGAGAGATATTATAAGGCTAGTGGGCTCTGCCCATTTAATGACAAACAATCCCAAAATATCGCTGTATACCAAGTTACCCAACGCCACATCATTTAAGTTTTGGTCTTTAATTATCTTGAGCACACCCCAAACATTATCACCATGATGCTGAAGGCTTCCTTTATCTAAGTTCGCAATATTATCCAGTGGTGTGTGGTAATGAGGTAATCGTTGTGCGTGTGCGAAGTTTAGTCCTTGTAAGCCATGCTCTTTAAACACAGTTAAGTCGGTATCATTGGGTAGGGCTTTATATACTTCATAAAACAAAGAGCTGCTCATTGGAGCGGGCGTAGTATTTGCGTAATGTTTAACTAACCAGCCACTGTTTTCACCCGTTTCAAACATGACGCTTTTACCCGTGCTACCTCTGGCTTCAACATTGATGGCAAGCTTTAATTTTTTCGCTAATGGATGCTGTTCCATAAAGACTCGAGCACCAAGCAAACCGAATTCTTCACCCTCATTAAATAATAATATTATGCTGTTGCGTGGCTGCTTTTCTAGCTTTAGTAGTCGTGCGGTTTCTAGTAATGTGCCAACAGCAGCGCCGGCATCACTACCGCCTGGCCCTGCGGGTACCGAGTCATAATGGGCGGCTAATAAAATACCTTTATCAGCACTGGTGCCGGGTATTTCGACAATAATATTACGCACTTGAGTACAACGAGCAAAACCACGCTCTGAGTCATGGCAGATTTGAGTTTGTTGGATATATTCTTGATAGCCCATGTCTCTTAATAAACGAACAATACGCTGTTCCACCACTCTGTTGGCTTCACTATCAACAGGATGTGGCACTTGTTCTTTGGTAAGCAGTTCTAACATGTTGAAAGCCCGTGCACTTGAAAATACATTTTTTGGGGCATCCACAGGTAATGGCAAAATGGTGGCTAACTGTGATTTTTGAAATACAGCAATAAGTACAAATATGGCGAGTGTGATGAGTAGCGGAATAATACTGAGACGATATGATTGAGCGTATTCCGTTGATGAATGATCTGATGCCATTAGGCTGCTTCTTCAGTTTTAGGTTTTTGATGGCCCAATTTAACATCAATATGATTGGTAAAGCCATATATGGCTTTGCCTATTGACCATCCAGACAAACATACATCGGGGGGCATGACCCAACTGCTAATAATACCAATCCATCCTAAAGTAGTTTGAATGAATTTTGACTAGCTAAAACTGTGGTTAGTTAGCCTACCAGTTCAAGTCATCTGGAATGTCATACTCTGCGTACCAGTCGTCATCTTCACTGCTTTTTTGATCCGATTCACTAATATTGTCGGCACGGTAAACCACACAAGCTTCATCTCGCTCAGCAATTTTATTGGCGACAGGCGTTGGTACTAGCTCATAACCGTCATTTAACTTAACAATTGCGAGCTTGCCTTGGCTAATTTGTTTTTGGGTAGATTGACTGACATACATGCGTTTGATCAAAGTGCCATCGGTAAAGTTGCAAACGACCTCTTCTTCACGCCTTGAACCAGCAGACTTTGGCTGTTTATTGGCTTCAATTAATTGCTTAATTTGCGCCACAAGTGCCTTTTTCTCGGCTTCTTGTTTTGTTTTTTGGTTGAGCTGTCTATCTTTTGCTTTTTTAGCTTCAACTATTTCTTCAGCTGCTAACTTTGCTTCATTGGTTTGTACTACGTTGTGATTTTTTTGCGCTTTTGCTTGTTTCTGTTTTTGTTGACGTACTTGTTTAGCGTTTTTCTTATTCGCTAAACCCGCTTTAACTAATTGTTCTTGTAAAGAGAGGGCCATAATTGAATGCCATTTTTATT
>QIJM01000260.1 GCA_003232445.1 Paraglaciecola arctica | reverse complement strand
TGCTAACAGGTGACACTCCGTCTGAGCTGCACAGCAAAGTGATGGACGTATCTCTTATTTTATATGCAGAGCATGAATTTAATGCTTCTACTTTTACCGCTCGTGTTTGTGCTTCTACTTTATCTGACATGTATTCATGTGTGACCAGCGCTATTGGTTCACTTCGTGGCCCTCTGCATGGCGGTGCAAATGAAGCAGCGATGGATATGATCCAGAAGTTCAGCTCGCCAGCCAATGCGAAACAGCAGATGGCCGACATGTTAGGGCGTAAAGAAAAAATAATGGGATTTGGTCACGCTATTTATAGTGAATCAGATCCTCGCAATGTAATCATTAAAGCGTGGGCTGAAAAGCTGGGACAAGAATTCGGTGATAGCTCGCTTTACGATATCTCAGTGGCCTGCGAAGAATTTATGTGGGATACAAAAAAGTTATTCTGCAACGCCGACTTTTTCCATGCATCGGCTTATCATTTTATGGGTATTCCGACAAAATTATTCACGCCTATATTTGTTTGCTCTCGCTTAACAGGTTGGGCTGCGCATGTGATGGAGCAACGGTCAAACAACCGTATCATTCGCCCAAGTGCCGATTATGTAGGTGCCGAGCCGAGAAAAGTAATTTCTATTAGTCAGCGCTAAAAACATTTTCATTGCAGGCCGAAAAGATGCGGCCTGACTTTCTTCCTCTATTCTGTGGATCTCTTTATGAATTATGAACATCGCAAACCTCTTCCCGGTTACACAATAGGTGGAACCAATGTTGACTACTTCGACACCCGTGGCGCTATCGAATCAATCAACCAGGGTGCTTACGCTAAATTACCTTATACATCCCGCGTCTTAGCCGAACAGCTTGTGCGAAAATGCGCGCCAGAAATACTGACTGATTGCCTAAAGCAGATTATCTATCGCAAGCAAGATTTGGATTTTCCTTGGTACCCTGCAAGAGTAGTCTGTCACGATATTTTGGGGCAAACCGCTTTAGTTGATTTAGCCGGTTTACGTGATGCAATAGCAGAGCAGGGCGGCGACCCAGCGAAAGTTAATCCCGTGGTACCGACTCAGTTAATTGTCGATCATTCTTTGGCCGTTGAATATGATGGAAATGATCCTGACGCCTTTGATAAAAATAGAGCCATAGAAGACAGACGTAACGAGGACAGGTTTCATTTCATTGAATGGACCAAAACAGCTTTTAAAAATGTGGATGTGATCCCTGCTGGCAACGGCATCATGCATCAAATTAATCTAGAAAAAATGTCACCTGTTATTCAATTAAGAGACGGCGTAGCCTTCCCCGATACTTGTGTAGGCACAGACAGCCATACTCCCCATGTAGATGCTTTAGGTGTTATCGCTATTGGAGTGGGTGGATTAGAAGCAGAAACCATCATGCTGGGTCGTCCATCGATGATGCGCTTGCCTAACATTGTTGGGGTCAAACTTTCTGGTAAACGTCAACCTGGGATCACCGCTACTGACATTGTGTTAGCCCTCACTGAGTTTTTGCGTAATGCCAAAGTGGTCTCTGCCTACCTTGAATTTTTCGGCGCCGGCGCCGCACAGCTAACCATAGGTGACCGAGCGACCATTTCAAATATGACCCCTGAATACGGTGCGTCAGCAGGCATGTTTTATATCGATCAACAAACTATCGATTACTTAAAAATCACAGGCCGCGAGCCAGAGCAAGTCGAATTGGTTGAAACCTATGCCAAACATACTGGCCTTTGGGCAGATGACTTAGTAGAAGCAGAATACGAACGTGTCTTAGAGTTCGATTTATCATCTGTAGGTCGCAATATGGCGGGGCCTTCTAGCCCTCATCGTCGCTTTGCTACAACAGACTTAGTCTCAAAAGGCATTGCCTATGCCATTGAGAAAAAAGAGGGCGAAATGCCGGATGGTGCTGTCATTATTGCGGCTATCACTAGCTGTACGAATACCAGTAACCCACGCAACGTGGTGGCCGCAGGTTTAGTCGCCAAAAAAGCCAACGAATTAGGTTTGTTAAGAAAACCTTGGGTAAAGTCGTCATTTGCTCCAGGCTCAAAAGTGGCCAAGTACTACTTAGAAGAATCAGGCTTGTTGCCTGAAATGGAAAAATTAGGCTTTGGTATTGTTGGGTATGCTTGTACCACTTGTAACGGCATGAGTGGTGCGTTAGACCCCATCATTCAAAAAGAAGCGGTGGAACGTGATTTATATACCACAGCCGTTCTATCGGGTAATCGAAATTTTGATGGGCGAATTCATCCATACGCCAAACAGGCTTTTTTAGCGTCTCCGCCTTTAGTGGTAGCTTACGCTATTGCCGGTACCATGCGTTTTGATATTGAAAAAGATACCCTTGGTTATGATCAAAGCGGCAACGCCATTACCTTAAAAGACATTTGGCCAAGTGACGAACAAATTGATGCCATAGTGACTGAGTTTGTTAAGCCTGAGCAGTTTAAAAAAGTGTATGCGCCCATGTTTGACTTAGGTTCGTTCGAACCAGCCGAGAGTCCGTTGTATGATTGGCGTCCACAAAGCACCTATATTCGCAGACCTCCTTACTGGGAGGGAGCGCTTGCGGGCGAGCGCACTATGCAGGGCATGAGGCCGCTTGCGGTTTTAGGTGACAACATCACCACCGACCATTTATCACCGTCTAACGCCATCATGTTAGACAGTGCGGCAGGTGAGTACCTGGATAAAATGGGCTTGCCTGAAGTTGATTTCAACTCTTACGCTACGCACCGAGGCGACCACCTTACCGCGCAACGTGCAACTTTTGCTAATCCCAATTTGTTAAACGAAATGGTGCTGGAAAATGGCGAAATAAAACAAGGCTCGTTAGCCAGATTAGAGCCTGAAGGCAATGTAATGCGCATGTGGGAAACCATTGAAACCTACATGCAGCGCAAACAACCACTGATTATTGTGGCGGGTGCTGATTATGGCCAAGGTTCATCACGAGATTGGGCAGCAAAAGGCGTGCGTTTAGCAGGCGTTGAAGTCATAGCCGCTGAAGGTTTTGAGCGTATTCACCGTACTAACCTAGTCGGCATGGGTGTATTACCCCTTGAATTTAAACCCGGTACCACACGTCATACTTTAGACATAGACGGTACTGAAATGTACGATGTATTGGGTGAATATGCCGCTGGCACCACTTTAACCTTAAACATTACTCGTAAAAATGGTGAGCAAGTGCAAGTACCCATGACGTGTTTAGATACAGCTGAAGAAGTACGTGTTTACGAAGCAGGCGGTGTACTACAACGTTTTGCTCAGGACTTTCTTGAGTCTACGGTGGCATAATGAGGATGACTTAAAGAGGATTTAATTTATGAGTCATAAACCACAAATGGGTGTTGCTGCGACCTATATGCGCGGCGGCACCAGCAAAGGTGTGTTTTTTAAGCTCACTGATTTACCAGGATCAGCGCACAAAGCAGGTGAGGCCAGAGATAATTTGTTACTGAGAGTGATGGGTAGCCCAGATCCTTATGCTAAACAAACTGATGGAATGGGCGGTGCCACATCAAGCACGAGTAAGACGGTCATACTATCTAGAAG
>QIJM01000282.1 GCA_003232445.1 Paraglaciecola arctica | reverse complement strand
TGCATGGCTTTCTCCTGATTAAATAGTCAGGGAGAGCATCAGGGAAGATACGTCAGGATGATAGTGTGTGGTTTATTTTGCGCTTACGTTTAATCGGCGTGGAGAGTGTTTTAGGCAGGATAGACAAGCGGTTTTTTTCCATGGTTCGCATTTCAAGTAATTGCTTCTTCTGCCAAGCAAGTCACTAATTAATTGTATGTTTTCTGGTTTTAATTGGGTCTCTCTGGGTTGCAGTGCTTCGCCGTAATAGGCAATCATCTGCGCGTCGAGTTTGTCTGTTTTAGCCAATTTACCGGTAGATGAGGCAAACTTGTGCACCCGATAAGAATTGGCCACAACGATGGGGAGCTTCGCTTTGACGGCGGCACAGGCAAAGGCCATTTCCAGGCGGCCAGTCGCTTCAATAACGATGCGTGTTGGTTTGTGTTTTTTGATGCGTTTAATGGCTAGTTTAATGCCAGAGGGATTGTTTTCGACGGTGAAGTATTCTCCGATGGGTCGAATATAAATATCGAGTTGAGCTTTTCCGGTGTCGACACCGACGTTGATTTCCTGAGATGCTTTCATGATAAGATGGCTCCTGCTTGCTATACGGGTTCTGAGACCCTGATGACTGTACGAGTTATTACTTATAGAGTTATGCAGCGCTCACACTTGTTATCGGCCTCCAATATGGGGACCATCGCTCAATCGAGCTACTGCATAAAGACCTTTAGTTGCTATCTGAAGGTGGGTCTCAGTTTACCCGTTATTTTTGGAGTTTTGATCATACAAAACGTTCAAGCAGACCCAAAACACGCTGCATTTTTTGTGGAGTCGCTTCGCGCCATTATTCCACAAAAAAGGCATTCTGTTTTGGGCAGCTTAACTCAGCGTTGAGGCTGTAGAAAAACCCCAATGGCATAAAATATCCATGATTTTCGGGATTGCTTTGTATTAGATCGTTGAACAGAGAGCGGCTGAGGAGGTCGATTTTTTGATGATTTTTTCAATAGTAGTTTTCCTACAGTCTCGTTAGCACACACAAAAGAATCACTAAGGAGTTTATGGTTACATGAAAATAAAAAAACTAAAGATAGAGAACCTTCGCGGCTTAAGTGATGTGCACTTTGATTTTGATCAGTCAACCAATGTTATCGTTGGACCAAATGCGATTGGTAAAACGACCGTTCTAGAAGCAATACGTCTTGTTAAAGGACTACTTATGCCTAGATATTTCCAAGAAGGACAACAAGTTCTTGTTTCATTGGGCGCCATGTCAGCGCACCCACAACTAAATAACTATGTTGATTATTCATCATTAGCTCGTGATGAAAGTATCGCGATAAAAATAACTGTATCAATAGAATTAAATGCTGATGAGATAAACTTTCTTTCATCAGCAAAACAACAGCTAAGCCTTGAGGTTCTTAAGGGGCAAATGGGTAAAAATGATGATCAGAATCAACTAGCACTTACGCAATACCTTTCGTCCAAAGAAGGGCAAGAAAGGCTACTGAAAACTACGGTTGAGATTGAGAAAAATATCTCAAAACTTACTCCGCCGTGCACCTTACCTATTCAACTTACTATTGATCCTCAAAGTGGAAACATACGGGGTGCAAATCAATTAAATCAAACAATGATTATATTACTAGAGCGTCGACACCCTCCACATCAAGCGTTATTTAGTTATTTTCCTGCAGATAGAGCTTTTCCAACTGGTGAAACCAATGTTCAAATTGGTTCAGCTGAGGCAACTAATCAAATACAATCGCACCTCGGGCAAGCAGCTACAAAATATCAACGATTAAAGCAAACAATAGTAAATAACCTGCTTCTTTCTGGAATCGATCAAAATGAACTTCAAAAAGATTTCTCTTTGGTTTTAGGCAAGCTATTACCAGGCAAAGAACTAGTTGGTATTTCTGTTACTCCTGTTGGAACACTGAAGGTGTCAATACGAGAAATGTCTTCTGGAAAAGTATTTGATATTGATGGAATGAGCAGTGGCGAAAAAGGATTAATATTAACATTCATGCTTCTTTACAGGACACTTGCCGCAGGAGGTATCGCCTTACTGGATGAACCAGAATTACATTTAAACCCCGCAGTTTGTAAAAATATTATTTCATTTATTAGTGATGAAATAATTAAAAAGAACGATATACAAGTGCTTCTTTGCACTCATTCAGGAGAAATTCTTGGCTCTGCATTTGATAGAGAAGACTGTACGATTCATCATTTACGTTCGCATAATGATGCAACCAAAATTTATGAAAAGGACAATCATGAAGTATTTAGTGCGTTGAATCGTTTAGGAACCTCTGCAGCTGATAGTTTATTTTCTCAAGGCAATATATTTGTAGAAGGTGATCATGACGCTTTGTTATTAGAAGATGGTTTCTATGATTTTGTAGCAGGCTACAAAATCACTAGCCTAGGCGGTAGATCAGGGATAGAGAAAGAGATTTTAACGCTCCAAAACGCTGAGAAAAAAGGGGATCTTGATAAATTAAATTGTTTTATTTTTGATCTTGATCGAATGCCGACAACTATTATAAGCAGCTCTCTAGTTAAAGTGCTTCAGTGGGACAGGTATTGTTTGGAAAACTATCTCATAGGTCGCAAAGAACTATATGATGAATTGTCTGAGCTTAGTGCGCCTGATATTGGTTCTCGTGGCACCTTTGAAAACAAACTTAAAGATATTGCGTTACAGCAACTCAACGAGGTAGTTGCGAAAGAAGTGTACGCAGAAAACTCACCTGAAAGTGCTGGCCTAAGATCTAAAGATATCGAAGGAAAGGCTTTTTCGGAAATGGCGGAAATTCTTTCAGGAAGACTTGGAACATTAAAATCAGAAATACAAGAGTTTGATAATTCAAAATGGAAACGTGACTTTATATCAGAGTGTAAGAAACGACATAGTGAGCTTCTACCCGTGTGGAACGACTCTTGGATTAAACTAGCTAGTGGTAAACGATTAATTGATGACTTATATAAAGAATACACGATAAATCTTTCCAAATTGGTCTTAAAACGCAAGTTAGCCAAACGAATCAATGCTGACAAAACTGAAGATTGGACGCTTGTTAAAAGTAAGATACTTGATGCACTCGGTAGCACTTAATAATGAGTGCTAAGTAGCTCCAGCGGACAATTCAAAGCGGCACTTGTTTTGCATTCGCAAAAACGCGCCACTTTGAATTGCCGCTGAGCTAGGTCGTTAGAGCATACGAACCATCTCCAATTATAAGCTATGAGCAACGAATATCAACATCCAGCATTTCCACCGCCACCCCACCAGGATGTTATTTTATGGCGATACATGGATTTCAATAAGTTCAATTGGCTAGTAATGAATCAAAGGTTATTTATGCCATCCGCTCAGTTCTTAGGTGATCCACTCGAAGGAACCGCACCAACCGGAGATTTTGAATGGTGGAGGGAACTTGCAGAAAATGCTGATTCAGAGGTGAAGCGTGAAATTATTCAAAATAATCATAAAAAGATAACTTTGTTTGTAGAGGCATTTCGTCCTCATTATTACGTGAGTTGTTGGCATATGAATTCCATTGAGAGTTCGAAAATGTGGCGTGTCTACACAAAATCATCCGAAGCAGTTGCAATAACAACCACCTACCGTGCCCTACGTGAAGCACTCCCGGAATATGTTGAAATTGGTATGGTTCGTTATATCGATTATGCAAATGAGAGGCTTCCTTCATTAAACATGTTCGAATATATAACACATAAGAACATAAGCTTTTGCTTTGAGCACGAATTACGCGCTGTTGCCATACCGCCAGCTATTAAAGAACTAGGCGCAGGGCATTTCAAAGAACATCATTTTGAGTCAGAAACACGGAAGGGATTCCTTGTTTATTCCCCTTCCGTCGATCTTACTAAGCTAGTTCAGAGCGTAGTTCTTCATCCTGATATTTCTGGAGAATTAACGGATACGGTTAGCTCTATTTGCAAGAAATTCGGCCTACCAAAGCCCAGCCAATCTTCATTTTCAAGCCAAGGATAACAGTCATATGCGCTCATACAAAACGTTCAAGCAGACCCAAAACACGCTGCATCTTTTGCGGGTGTCGCTACGCTCCATTTTCCCACCAGAGTATATGACACCCACCAAAATATTGTTAGCTGGTATATGCGTTGTTTGAATGAGCCACTGGCACGACGGGCCAATGCCGAAGATCAGTGCAGTGGCCGTTTCTGGGAAGGACGTTT